>JADFKI010000151.1 GCA_022565015.1 Chloroflexota bacterium | reverse complement strand
AAAAGATCAGGGGCGGTTCAGCGATAGGGTGCTAAGCCTAAGGCACCGACACGTAATCGGCGGTCGACTCGGGCTCGGGTATGGGCAGGCCGTCTTGCTTGAGGCCTTCGAGATGCATCTGTATCGCCTCGTGCATGTTCGACTTCGCCTCTTCGGGGCTGCTCCCCGTCGCGATGCACCCCGGCAGATCGGGAGAGTAGGTGGAAAAGTTGCCCTCCGCTTTTTCGATGACAATTAGATATCTGTGCATGGCTAAGGGTTCTCCTTTGACACAGGGCCTCGTCAGTCCCATACATTGATTTTACAGGATGGTTTCGCCCTATGTCATTCTGAACGTGGTGAAGAATCCGGGGCTGTGCGCATTTCTGTCTGGCCCCATAGTGCATGGAGAGGAATCCCGTGGGGGGGAAAAGGTCAGGAGCGATTCAGTGAGAGATTGCTGATGGGCAGCTCTTCCGCCTCTATGCGGGACAGGTCCACTATCTTGCTGGCATTTTCGATATCTATCCCAACGAGAGCACCTTCAGCATCGAAGTCCAAGACTACTCCAGGGGCGACCTCCTGAGAATCGGATGAAGATCTATTCGAAAGGTCTATGTATAGGGAATCCGTCTCAGGATAGTAGTGAAATTTCATAATCAATCACCGTTGAAAGTTGCGGTCTGGAAATGCGTTATGGACCGTCTCGCCATCTTCCAGTGTAACAACTCTCAGAAACTTATCAATCTCTTCGATATAGGTCCAATGTCGAATTCTACCGTCTGGCTGAATTTCACGCCTTAGAGGGCGTTGTAATGCTTCCTGGCACCATTCCAACTTGATGTATGGCCGTTTTCGTATGACTTGCTGATCAAAATAGCGCGTTGTTTTCACTATGGTGCAAACCTGCCCAGCCGGAACATGGCGATGTCGTGGCGGGTCGAGCCGGACAGCGACAGGTCGGCCAGCACCTCGCCGACGACGCTGCAGAACTTGAAGCCGTGGCCCGAGAACCCGGCGGCGATCACCACGTTGCTTTGGCTGGGGTCGAGAGTATCGATGATAAAATGCTCGTCGGGGCTGTTGGTGAACATGCAGGCCTTCATGGACAACGTCGCGCCCGCCGCGTCGGGGAAGTAGTTTTCCGTAAATTCCCGTAGCAGGACCTCGTCATGTAGATTCGGCTCGCGGTCGTATGCGTCGGGGTCGACGACCTCTTCCATGTGATGGTAGCGTCCCACCTTGAAGCCGGGCACGCCGAACTCGGGGAAGCCGTAGTAGCGCCCCTCATCGACGACGACGTTGAACACGGGGAACGTCGCGGGCTGATAATGCTCCGGACGCTTGGGCTCGAACCACGCCAGGACCTGACGTTCGGGCACCGCCAGTCCCTTTAGCGCCGGCAGCATCGACTCGGTCCACGCGCCCGCCGTCACGACCAGGCGCTCGGCTTCGTATTTTCCCGTAGCAGTCGTCACCTGAACTCCACTAGACGTCGCCGACCAGTCCAGCACTCGCTCGTCGGTGTGCACTTCGGCGCCGAGACCCTTGGCGAGCTCGACGTAGCCCTCGATGCATTTTTCCGGCACCAGAAACCCGCCGTCCTCCTGGTACACCGCCATCGTCTCCGAAGGCAATCGATATCCTGGAAAACGAGAGGAAATCTCCGCGCTGGTCAGGACCTCGTGGGGAATCCCGTGCATCAGGCAGGACTCGAGCGAGCCGTCGAAGGTAAAGCTGCCGGGCGGTCCTGCGTCGATGGAGCCGGTGATGTGCAATACCTGCTCGCCCATGACCTCCTGAAGCTCGCGCCACAGCTCATACGCGCGCCGCAACAGGGGCACATACGAGGGGTCTTCGTAGTAGGCCAGCCTGATGATTCGAGTGAAGCCGTGGGACGAGCCCATGTCGTGGGCGATGCCGTACCTCTCGATTCCCAGGACTCTTTGGCCCCTCTTTGCAAGCTCGTACAGGGCGGCGCTGCCCATGCCGCCGACGCCGACCACGATGACGTCGTATGTCCCGTTCTGCATCTCATCTCCCGCTGATTCTGTCTGCTATGGCGCGACATCCATGCTTCCAACGACCTGGCTTCTTTAAGAATTGAAAAACTGTAAGAATGGGAAATATGCAATATAATACTCCGCGCGCTGGTCCCCGAACAGCAGACTATTTTCCCAGGAGCGGCAGATGGAATTCTCGATAACGGTGTTGCCGGGTGACGGCATAGGCCCTGAGGTCGTCGCCGAGGCGGTCAAGGTGATGGACGCCGTCGGCAGACGCTTCGGCCACGACTTCGGCACGAGCTTCGGCAGAGTAGGGGGGAACGCCATCGACGAGTTCGGCACGCCCCTGCCCGAAGAGACGCTGGCCATGTGCAGGAAGACGGACGGCATTCTATTCGGCGCGGTCGGCGGCCCGAAGTGGGACGACCCCCGAGCCAAGACCCGGCCCGAAGACGGCATCCTCGCCATACGAAAGGGCCTTGGCCTCTTCGCGAATCTGCGCCCCGTCAAGGTCTTTCCCGAGCTCATCAACTCCAGCCCCATCAAGCCCGCTCTGCTCGAAGGCGTGGACATGATCGTGGTGCGAGAGCTAACCGGCGGCCTGTACTTCGCAAAGCCCAAGAAGCGCTGGGAGACGTCGCGTGGACGCCGAGGAGTGGACACGCTGCGTTATACCGAGCAGGAGATCGCGCGAATCGTGCGCGTCGGCTTCGAGCTGGCGCGGGGCCGTCGCAAGCTGCTGACGTCCGTGGACAAGGCCAACGTGCTGGAGACGGGACGCCTGTGGCGCGAGGTCGCCAAGGAGGTGGCGGAGGACTACCCGGACGTCGAGCTGGAGCACATCCTCGTGGACAACGCCGCGATGCAGATCATACGCCGGCCCGCGCACTTCGACGTCATCGTCGCCGAGAACACGTTCGGCGACATCCTGACCGACGAGGCGTCGGTGCTGGCCGGGTCCATGGGCATGCTGCCGTCGGCGAGCCTCGCCGGGCTTTCCAGTGGAAAGGGCGGCCGCAGAAGAAGGGTCGTGAGCCTGTACGAGCCCATCCACGGCAGCGCGCCGGACATCGCGGGCCAGGGCATCGCCAACCCCATCGGCACCATACTCAGCGTCTCGATGATGCTGCGCCTGTCGCTGGGCCTCGATGAGGAGGCCGATGCCGTGGAGAAGGCGGTCGAGGGCGTGCTGGCGGAGGGCTATCGCACGCCGGACATCGCGAGCGACGGCGGCAACGTCGTCAAGACGGCCGAGATGGGCGAGGTCATCGCCGGGCGGGTGTAGCTGTCGAACATCGCGTTCTGTTGCACTGGCGAAGAGATAGGAGACTAAAGTTCTGGCCCTCTCTAGAGAGACTCGGACCAGTAGTAAGGAATAAGGATTCCCACCTTCTTCCCCTTACCAAGGGGGAGACAGAGAGGGGGTACATACGGCGGCCGCTTCACCGAATGCCATCTCCTTCGGTTCGCTGTTTCAGGATATATTTTTTCAGCTCGGTTCGCACTGTCCGATTCTGTAATTGATCCGCCTAAGGTGGGCGGACTCCGCGTCTGCGGCGAACCTGTCGAATTGCGGTACTTTCGCCCTCACCCTAGCCCTCTCCCAAGTTCGGGAGAGGGGATTAGAGGTTCCATCGACTCCAGCGAAGCCCTCTGAGAAAACTCAGTGGCCGTGAACTTCTTCCAACGCGTTTTCAGGGGGGTGTGGCGATCAGAGACCGCGCCGAAACTTATGAGTTATTCAACGGCCATGAAGCGCAGCACGGTTCACATCCACATTTGCGGCTTCACAACCATAAAGTATGTGATCGCTACTACCAGAACCACTAGGACGATGCCTAATATCCTTCCTCTTCGGGCCATTGCCAAGTACTCTCGAGACTCCGGACCAGAGCCTTCCGCTAACTCAATCTGCTTACGTAGAGTTGGGGTGTAACCTACGGCGGCTACCAAGATAGTGATAAAAAATAGAATTAGCGAGATACTAATCCAGGGTGTCTCAAACGACAAGTCGCTTACTAGGACCATCGTGACACCGGTTATCAAAAGGAATCCATAAGCCGGGTTCGCTATACGGTCATCAAGGAGTTTTATGCCTCTCAACGTAAAAGAAAGTGCCTCGGGGTTCCGTGTGGCACGAATGATCCAGAAGGCGTAGGTGATGTTCGCCCCTAAGGCAATTATCGCCAGTAGGATATGCAGCCACTTCAGTATTAAATAGAGCACAGCCAGTTTCACCCAGCTTCCTCAAGGATGGCAGCATATTCTCATGGCAAGTCTCGATATGCAAGCTTCGGAAGGGAATTTCACACATCCTTCCTGGACCTTTTCGCGATGTCAGGCGATGCGTCGGAGAACCTGTCGAATTGCGGTACTTTCGCCCTCACCCTAGCCCTCTCCCAGGTTCGGGAGAGGGGATTCGAGGTTCCATCGACTCCAGCGAAGCCCTCTGAAAAGACTCAGTGGCCGTGAACTTCTTCCGGCGCGTGCTTAGCGGGTCGCCCGATGGGTAGAAATATCAGCGTCACCGCCGCGACGGCCAGTGTGCCCGCGATGTAGAGGTATGCGCCGTCGATCCCCTTGGCCTGATACAGGGCGCCCGCGATGAGGGGCGATGCCGCACTCAGGACAAAGCGCGAGAACGAGAGCACGCCCAGGGTAGTGGTCGCGACTCCCTGTCCAACGACGTCCAGCGCGGCAGCCGTGAGGATCGGCTGATCGCTGTACAGAAACAGGCCAAGCAACGCCAACAAGATGACAAGGGTCACGCCCTGACCGTACGGAATCAGCAGCAAGGTAAGACAGCACAGGACCAGCATGCCCGGCACGAGCACCAGCTTCCTATTGATACGATCGGACAGATAGCCCAATAGCGGTGTGGCAACGATGCCCACCAGCACCAACAGGCCGATGTGGAATCCGATATCGCGGGGACTCATGCCCAGATCGTTGGCCAGATAGAGCGGCAGGAACGTTACGAACGCCAAGGACGCCATGCCTCTCAAGCCGCTGACGATGGTGATGCCCCAGAGGGTCGTGTTTCTCAGCAGGGTCCTCGTCTGGGCCATCTGGGCCTGAAAGTCGGGCCTGTCAACCTCCGTTTCCCCGCGCGACTTGCCGATGTCGCGAAACGCCCAGAAGACCAGAAAGGCGAGAAACATGGGGATGACCGCGTATATGCTCAGGATGCCTCTCCAGCTCATAAAGCCCAGCAAAATACCGGTCAAGACCGGGCCAAGGACGTCGCCGACGTTGCCGCCTATGGCATGGAACGAAAGGGCGGTGCCTCGTCTGTGCGAAAAATGATGGGACAGAGACGCCATGGCCGGCAGGTGCCACGTAGACGAGAACACGCCGATGAGCGCTATTCCCAGAAGCAGCACGGGATAGACCGGGGAGATGCCCATGACCAGCCATCCCACACCGAAGCCTCCCATGCAGACCGCCAGGACAAGACCCCAATACCGACGGAGCATGTCCACGACGACACCGCCGGGCAGGTTAACGATGCCGGACACCATCTCCCTGGTCGTGACGATGGCGCCTATGCCGATCTCCGAGAGGCCAAAGGTAGCCTGGACCTGAGGCAGCATGACGAGAAAGCTCTGCGAAAACCAGTGAAAGACTCCGTGCCCGCTCGTCAGCCCGGAGATCACGAATCCACCGGACCTTCTGATATCGGTTCGACCGGCTAAAGCGTGGCCGCCGTGCTCAACTGGGACGGATTCCGGCTCTTTCATTAGCTCCCTCTCAACATTATCGTCAAGGGCGTCGAAGCCCTCTCCTGTTGGACCGCATGGCGTCTGCCGATGCAAGCCTAATTATTCTCTAAGACTCGCCATTGTCAAGGTAGGCGAGCCGTCCAACGCGGTGTTTGCTGTCCTCACGAATTCTTCACGGTATTTCGCGGCATCCTCATGTCTTCCTCAGGTCCCAAATGTCATACTTGCCAGAGCAGATGAGATTACACGTGAGGCCCTGCAAGCTCACATGGAAGGACTACGAAATGCTGCTCCTGAAGACCTGCCCGAGATGCCGTGAGGGTGACGTGGTCGTGGACAGAGACATCTATGGCTGGAACGCCCTGTGCCTGCAATGCGGATTCATGGCAGACCTCACTGGGCCGAGCGACGCGGACCGAGTCCTCGAGGGTTGCGGGGAAAGTCATCGGGTGCCGGTGGCGCAGCCTGCGTAGGGTATGTCACACTCGGAATATCCGCCTATCATGGGGTTAACGGAATGTTCAATAAGGTCATGGTCCAATCTGACGGCACGGAGGCCGCCGAGGACTTATTGCCCTGTGCAACTCAGCCGATTAGCCAAAAAAACTCCCGGCCCTAGAAGATAATGCTTAGCGCTCCGTGGGAACGCAACTCCTCCAAGTCCAATACGGCCCGCCGGTGCTGGATTTTCAGCCCTCCATCAACCCGTTTTAGTCGAAACTCATAGCTCCCAATGTAGGGGGCCTCTTCTTGCTGTCGAATTCGGTACACCAGGGCCGAAGCCGCAACGACGAGGTAGTCGCCCGACACCTCCGTTATCCTGATGTTCGTAATGAATCGGCGTGTTCTGGACCAGGGGTACTCTCGGTGGGCATGACGGCTCTTCAGCCGATTTACGCGCCCTTGCAGTCGCAGCCGATTATCATCAATGAATACCAGGTCGTGTTTTGGATCGCCGTCCGGTAAGTCCGTGGAGGGTACCACGTATCTTGCATCGTCGGTGAACAGGTCTAGCCATTCATCGAGCCGCCACTCGTCCAATAACGACGCTTCTTTGTACAGGAATTGCTCGACCTCGTGCTGAAGGAATAGAGTGTCTAGCTTTGCCACGCTCAACGAGTCTTGTTCAATCATCGCCAACTCCAAGACGTGCGACCTCACTTATTTCGCCATCCAACGGGACGCCATTTTCCGTGTTTTCTTCGTACGGTATATCGGCGACCAGTGAGTGCCACCGACGCCAGAAAGCTCGTATCTGCAATTCGTCCTTGCCCTGTGGTGCGCGTTGCATTCCCCTGGAAATGTCGGACCATTCCAACTCCCTGGCGCTAAATCCCATCTGGCAAGATTCCAGGGCTTCCGTGTCATCGGGGGTAGCAAAACCACCCGGGCCCAGGAACGTGAGGAAGTTGTCCAGACGACGTGACAGAAGGTGTCCGCTCTCTTCCTTTGTTGCCATCTCCCAGGCGGTAACCTCCATGTAATCGGGAGCCTTTGGCCAGAATATCCTGACGGTGATCGACGTAGTGTCGTTGATAATCAGGTTGGGAAAGATCAGCAGGTTTCGGCTCTTCTCGGCCATCCGGACGGTGCGCTCTTCGCCGTACTTCGCTACCAGCCTTGCTCGGATTTGCGCTATCTCTTCTTTGGCCTCTTCACCGAACAGCGGGTTCCAAAAGCGATGGGGCGGCCATATAAGCAGTCGTTTTCCATCACTGCATGGCCATTGCCAAGCGCCCTACCGATGCCCGGACGGTCCTTGGGAATCGTCATTCCCTCCAGGGCCATGTAGTCCCAGTATGTCTGGTGAGTCGGGAACACGTGGTAGCCGTCGATGCTGTTTTCCACCAGCAGCTTCCAGTTGGCCTTGATGTGGTACTTGTTAGAGGCGCGAATCGTCCTGAGTCCAAGCTCCGTCTGATCGACGATCAGGTCCAGGTACTCCTTTGCCCCCGCTAAATAGGTGACCAGGTCCTCGATATCAGGATTGAAGCTGACAAAATAGAACCCGCGATAGCTTTCCACTCGGGGAGGTGGGCTCAATCCCAGCTCTCCCCTGTCGAAGCCATCGCCATAGCCTGCCTCGTCGGGCATGCCGATCAGCTCTCCCTTGTTGTTGAAACTCCAGGCGTGGTAGAAGCACTGAAAGACCTTGGTGTTGCCTTCGTCACGACGGCAAATTAGCGCCCCGCGGTGTGGGCAGTGTTCAGGAACACCCCTATGTGCCCATCCTCGTCTCGGCTAAAGAAGATAGGGCGTCCCGCCACGACGCGTCTGCGATAGTCGCCGGAATTTTCCACCTCGGACTCGTGGCCCAGGTACAGCCAGCAGCGGTCAAAGATGCGCTCTCGCTCTAATTCGAAGATTTCCTTGGATGTCATCGAGGAGCGATGCACCTTGAACTTGCCCTCCTGCGGCCTATCTATAATTAGGTTCTGGAGGTTGACCATTTTGCAAATTCCCCCTCCCAGTGCTTTGCCGGGCATTCCAATCATCGGCGCAGCCTGTCCGCCGATGGGAGCAAGTGTAGCAAGGGCAAATATGGGCATCAAGGAACGCTCTAGAAGGTTGCCGACTCCTCCCCGGCGTCAGTATGACGGCGACAACGAGTCATCGGCTGCAGGAGATCCCATGGCGGCCTGGCGGAAGCTGCCGGCGCGGTCTTCTACTTCATCGAGTGCGCCGCCTCCGAAGATGAGATCAGGAAAAGGCCTCGTTGCCGGACGACGACTGCCGGACTAAATACGCGAAACGTCAGACCAGGGCTTATTCTCCACCAAGCTTCAGAATCACATCCCACTCCTTCTTCGTCACAGGCTGCACCGAGAGCCTGGAATTGTTGACGAGGACCATCTTAGCCAGGCCCTTCGTCATCTTGATTTGGGGGAGGCTCACCGGGTTAGCGAACTCGGACTCTCCCTTGATGTCCACCATGAACCATATGGGGTTGTCCGGCCTGCTCTTGGGGTCTGGGTGCTCCGAGTCGGGGTCCCACGCGGTGTCGTCCGGGTAGCCCTCTTTCACGACGACGGCAGTGCCGACTATGGCGTTGGGCTTGGCGTTGGAGTGGTAAAATAACACGCCGTCGCCTGCCTTCATCTCGTCGCGCATGGTGTTGCGGCCCGCGTAGCTTCGCACGCCGTCCCACTCGGCGGTCGAGTCCTCCTCGGCCATGAGGTCAGAGAACGAGTAGTTGGTGGGCTCGG
>JADFKI010000150.1 GCA_022565015.1 Chloroflexota bacterium | reverse complement strand
CTGTGGCCCTTGTCAAGGGAGCTATATCCAAAGCAGTTTCTTCCCTTGATGGGCGACCGTTCGCTTCTGCAGGACACGCTGTCGCGCATTGACGGCGTCCCGGATATTGGCGCCCCGATCATCGTCTGCAACGAGGAGCATAGATTCCTTGCCGCTGAGAGCGCGAGGCAGCTCGGAATTACGCCGGCGGCCATCGCCCTGGAGCCCGTCGGACGCAACACCGCGCCGGCGCTTACCCTGGCATCGCTCATGATTCCGCAGGCAACGAAAGGGTCGGCAGCCGAAGACCCGGTGATGCTCGTGATGCCCGCGGACCACCTGATAGAAGATGTCGAAGTATTTCGAACGGCCGTGAGCCGTGGCGCTACGCTCGCCGACTCTGGCACTATCGTTACCTTTGGAATTGAACCGGACGCGCCTGAGACCGGCTACGGTTACATTCGAAAGGGCGAGCATATATCTGGCGAAGGCGAGTCCGGTCCAGGCCATTACAGAGCATCCGCCTTCGTCGAAAAGCCAGAGCCCGTTGATGCGCAACGAATGGTAGACGCAGGAGAGTACCTCTGGAACAGCGGAATCTTTATGGTGAAGGCATCAATTTGGCTTCAACTCCTTGGCCGGTTTAGGTCCGACATTCTTGAAGCATGTAGGTCGGCGCACGACCAAAGCAGATGGGACGGAGATTTCTACAGGCCCGAAGATAAGATTTTTAGCTCCTGCCCCAGTGACTCCATAGACTACGCCGTGATGGAGAGGGTCGCGACAGATAGTCTCGACGCCCCCATGTGCGTGGTCGTGCCGCTGGAGACCGGCTGGTCCGACCTTGGCGCATGGTCTACGATTTGGAGCCGGGGCGAGCAGGACGCCGACGGAAACGTCATTCGCGGCGATGTTTACGCACGTGGCATGAAAAACTCACTTATATTTGGGGAGCATCGCCTCGTTACAGCAGTCGGCCTGGAAGACATAATAGTCGTGGAGACGGCCGACGCAGTACTTGTGACCCATATGGACTCGGTTCAGGGCGTAAAAGACCTCGTAGGCCAGCTGAAGGACGAGGGGCGCACGGAGCAGATAAACCATCGTAGGGTCCACAGACCTTGGGGTTTCTACGAGACCATAGACGCCGGAGCCCACTTCCGGGTCAAACGTCTTGAGATAAATCCGGGAGCGGCGCTTTCTCTTCAGACCCATGAGTACAGGGCGGAGCACTGGGTAGTCGTAGAAGGCACCGCAAAGGTGACCAGGGGAGACGAAGAGTTCCTGCTAGCGGAAAATCAGTCGACCTACGTGCCGGTGGGAATGAAGCACCGCTTGGAAAATCCCGGCACCGTCCCCGTGGAGATAATCGAGGTGCAAACCGGGAGCTACCTGGAAGAGGACGACATCGTTAGGTTCGAGGACCGCTACAACCGCCATAAGGATGACTGACCACTTGTCGCAGCGTCGAAAAAGCTGACGGGGATCGTTATGCCCTGCGCGGTGAAGTCACGCGACGATCAAATTTGTCCGTGGTGGGCGTAGAGGCGGCGTGCGGGTGGAGAACCTTTCTGAAAAGCGAATAGGGTAGCTCGGGGATCGACTCATCTCGTTCATGAGACTTATCGCCCGTTCTTGTTACGTAGCCACTAGGACTCTTTGCCGAGGCTGGCCAGAAATTCCTTGTTGTTCTTGGTCTTGCTCAGGCGTTCGATGACCTTTTCCGTCGCCTCGAGGTGGTTCATTCCGTCGGAAGTGATCATCCCGACCATCCTTCGGAGCAACACCACCTGCTTGTATGTAGCCTCGTCCAACAGAAGCTCCTCACGCCGCGTGCCGCTACGTTCGATATCGATGGCAGGGAAGAACCGTCTCTCGGCTAGCCTGCGGTCCAGGTGTACCTCCATATTGCCGGTGCCCTTGAACTCTTCGTAGATCACGTCGTCCATGCGGCTGCCGGTGTCTATGAGGCAGGCCGCAAGAATCGTCAGGCTGCCGCCCTCCTCCGTTTTTCGCGCCGCCCCGAAGAAGTGCTTTGGCGGGTACAAGGCGACGGGATCGATTCCTCCGGAAAGCGTTCGTCCGCTTGTAGGCAAGGACAAGTTGTAGGCTCGAGTCAGCCTGGTAATGCTGTCGAGAAGAATGGCCACGTCTTTGCCACTCTCCACAAGCCGCTTGGCGCGCTCCAGCACCAGCTCGGCGACCCTACAGTGGTCTTCCACCGGCTCATCGAATGTGGAGCTGAAGACCTCGCCCTTCACCGACCTCCTGACGTCGGTCACCTCTTCCGGACGCTCGCCTATGAGGGCGACCATGATATGAATATCGGGGTTGTTTGCGTTGATCCCTGCGGCGATCTGCTTTAAAAGCGTGGTCTTGCCCGCTTTGGGAGGAGAAACGATAAGGCCGCGCTGGCCGCGCCCCACAGGCGCCAGCAGGTCCATCAGTCGCGTGGACAGAATATTCGAGTCTGTCTCCAGCACGATTTGCTCTGTTGGAAACACGGCGGTGAGATTCTCGAAATGAGGGCGGCTGCGAGAGGCTTCCGGCTCGACTCCATTCACGCCCTCTACCCTTACCAGACCGAAGTAGCGCTCGCCGTCTTTGGGTGGCCTGACCTGGCCCGTGATTTCGTCGCCGGTCCTCAGGCCAAACCGCCTGATCTGAGACTGAGAGACGTATACGTCTCCGGCGCCTTGTTGCCCCCCGTCCTGTCGGAGAAAGCCATAACCCTCGCTTACTATGGACAGAATACCGCCCGCCTTGAGATTACCGTTCTGCTCGGAAAGGGTATTAAGTACCCTGGTCATGAGCTCCTGACGCTTCTGAACAGCCCCGTTTTCCGTCAGGCCCATTTCACTGGCGAGGTCATTCAACTGCTCATTGTCCAGGCTTTGCAATTCAGTCAGATTCATTTCTTTCTCCATAACCTGAAATCATCAGGCTACAACTTTCTTGAAACACAATTTCCGATAATGTTAAAGACTTACGGTGCTTCGTTAGATTATGCGTGGCGCTTGATAGCGGCGAGGCTTGGGCGCTCCTCAGTCTTATCAGGGGGAGTCTCTCTTAGTTTAGGAACGTACTTGGCTCAATGAGGCGTCAATCCGCTTCAGGTAGTATTCGACTGCGTGATGGAATCGAAGTCTGGGAGTGTCGCCTAATTCGAATGGTTCCCTATCTTGATGGTCGTTTTGAGAAAGACCTTCCATTTACTTCGCGAAAGCCCAACGATGAAAGCACGGCTTCAACAGACGGCAAACCTCTTAACATTAGAGGCGCCTAAATCCTCCGGGATGCAAACACCGATCTGAGAAGATTACCGCGACTTTTTCCACACGCACACTGACCAACGGAAATCGCTAAAGCAAACAACGTCTTCGGAAGAAACGTGAAGGGGATTACATTAATAACTTATCATATTGAGCCGAATTCGTCTACACCCTTTCCATATCTATAATTGAATCCGATTCTTCAAGAGGCATCGCGTGCTGACCACCTTCTCTAAGTGTCCTTTTTGAAGCACCGATAAACTCCCTAAATAGCGGATGTGGCCGATCGGGCCGGGAAAGGAACTCTGGATGGAACTGCGTACCCACCATGAACGGCTGCCCCACCATCTCCATGATCTCCACAAGATTTCCGTCGGGAGATAGCCCAGTGGGCCAAAGTCCCGCCGCTTCGAGCTCTTCCTTGTAGCTGTTGTTAAACTCGAACCTGTGGCGATGCCTCTCGTAAACCCTTGGCTCGTCATATGCCCTGGAGGCCCAACTCTCCTTGACCACATCGCAAGGATATACGCCGAGCCTCATCGTACCGCCCTTCTGAGTAACGTTTTTCTGATCGGGCATGATGTCGATCACCGGATCGGGGGTATCCGGGTCGCACTCTGTCGTGTTGGCGTATTTTCTCCCAAGGAGCGCTCGGGCGACGTCTATGACCATTACCTGTAGGCCCAGGCATAGCCCCAGATAAGGAACATGGTGATTTCGCGCGTAACGCACGGTATCGATCATGCCCTCCACGCCGCGGCTCCCGAACCCTCCCGGAACCACGATGCCCTGGACCGACTTCAGATACTCGTCGGGGCCGAACTCTTCAACGTCCTCGGAGTTGACCCATTTCACTTCGACGTCGCATTCGTGGACCAGTCCCGCGTGTATCAGAGCCTCTTTAACGGATATATATGAGTCCCGTAGGTTGACATACTTGCCGACCACGGCTATGGAAAGCACCTGCTTGGGAGCCTTCAGAGCGGTCACCATCCGGCGCCATTCGACCATATCTCTCCCATTTGTGCGTATGTTCAGGGTCTCGACTATAAGGTTTCCAAGCCCCTCTTCCTCCAGGATGAGAGGGACCTCGTACACCGTTTCGACAGTCGGAAGCGTAATGACTCCTCGCGCCGCGACATCGCAGTGAACGGTTATCTTTCGTTTGATCTCCTCGCTCACCTCGTGGTCGCTACGACAGATTATCGCGTCGGGCTGAATCCCGATGGAGCGAAGCTCGCGCACGCTGTGCTGAGTGGGCTTGCTCTTAAGCTCATCTGTCGCGGATATGTACGGTAGGAAGGTCACATGTATGTAGAAGACGTTGTCTCTCCCCACCTCGTTGCGCATCTGCCGTATGGCCTCCAAAAACGGCAGGCCTTCTATGTCGCCGACGGTACCGCCTACTTCGACGATTATGACCTCTGCTTGACTCTCTTCCGCCAGGCCGCGAATGCGCTCCTTGATGGCGTCCGTGACGTGAGGTATCGCCTGTATCGTTCCTCCGAGGAACTCCCCCTTGCGCTCTCTGGATATGATGTCGCTATAGATCTGACCAGCCGTCACATTGGAAGAGCGTGTGAGGTCCAGGTCTATGAAGCGCTCGTAGTGGCCGAGGTCCAGGTCGGTCTCACAGCCATCCTTGGTCACGAAGACCTCGCCATGCTGGAACGGTGACATCGTTCCCGGGTCCACGTTGAGATAAGGGTCCAGCTTGAGGACCGACACGGATACGCCGCGACTCTTCAGGATTCTACCCAGAGAAGCGACGCTGATGCCCTTGCCCACGGAGCTAACGACACCGCCCGTTACAAATATGTACTTGGTCATAGTTGATAGCCCTTCACTAGTATGTTCAGAGAATCGCGGAGTCGGGATGTGGAACGCACGGTGGTTGATATACGGCTCCACACCTCGAATAGGGCACAGCATCACCCGGAGTTTCCAATAAAGACCTGATAATCCGAGGAGTGGCGAGAGGGGCAGTTCGAGAAGGGAGCCTGGCACGGCGAGAGAATATAACTCTCGCAAGCTCATGCCGGCCTTTCTATTTTCAATCGAGCAATGCTAACCAATGGCTGGCGGCTTCCCCTCTAATGAGTGCTGTGGAAAGTATAGGGCCGTTGAGAAATCGTTGTCAATTCAATCCTAGCATCAGCCGGAAGATACCGGAAGGGCAGACGTCCATGATTTATTGAATTGGCTGCGGGGGTAGGGAAGAGTCGGCAACTAATGCGCCAGGGCCGACAACGGCACGGGCAACTTACGGCGCAGGGTTCTGGAATGGGCCCTGCCGGTGGAGTTCTCGATGATTAACGGCGAGACGGTACGTGATGTAACATTGATTGGCAGACCCTAAAGGAGATGTGGATTGAGCATCGCAGTGATACCCGCCTATAAGGTGATTGCAAAGTCGGCCAGGCAGGCGTTGGGGCTCCCCTTCGAGGAGGCCGTGGACAAGCTGGAACAGGGTCTTCGCAGCTATATCAGGGACCTGCTTTCGAACCTGCATTCATCCTTCATCGACCTGGGGGAGAGGTCGGCTGTGTCGCAGCTTGGTGACCCGAACCCCAAAGAGCTCCTGGAAGCGGTGAGCGATCTCGAGTCGGGTGCGCCGAGGGACATCGTCGAAGATGCGCTGGCATTATGCGCGAAGCACCTGCCATGCCCCGACCTCGACGCGCGCGTCGTGCTGCTTCCGGGTGACGGAAACAGCACGGTGTTGGTGAATAAGCTGAACGGCGCACTGGGATTCAGTCTAGGCGCCCAGGTGATGATGGTATTTCTGTGGCCCACCGAGGGCTGGCAGACCTGGCTCAGGCATACGGTTACGCACGAATACGCCCATCTGGTGAGGAACCTGCTGTTCCCGAGGGGGCTTTCGGGCGGCAGGCTTATTTACTTGAGGACGCAGGAGCCCGAAACGCTGCTGGACGCCTTAATCGCCGAGGGCCTGGCGGACACCTTTGCATCGCAGGTCCTGCCGGACATCGAGCCCCTGTGGACAAAAGCGCCGTTCGACAGCCGGGAGGCGGTAGTTTGGCGCCGCGTACATCGCAGGCTCGGCGTCTCCGACCCAATCGAAATACGAAGAATTCTCTTTGGCGACAACGACAGGATACCTCAGTGGGCCGGGTACAGCTTCGGTTACCGGATAGTGGGCAGCTTCCTGGAAGCGAACCCTGGTACTGACCTCACCGGGCTCATGGACCTGCCCGCGAAGGCCATTTACGAAGGCAGCGGCTTTCAGGCCAGGCAAGAGTCGGCCTTTTAGGGCGCCACCGCGAATCGCGACAGAATACGCTCCACCGTGGGCTCCAGGTCTGCCCAATCAGACAGCTCGCTCTGAACTGTGAGCCAGATGGCGGCATCACCACTGAGCGTCAAAAGCAGGGCGCCGCGAACGGCGCCGCCGTCCTCCACAGACCCTTCGTAATCAATCCTGTAGCCTGGATTCGGTCGCCGTTCAAACACCTTCCCACGCGACAACACTCGAAGTTTCGGGTCCGTCAGCTCGACGCTGTCGCCGTACTCTTCGACGTTCGCTTTCGTTGAGCCGGAGCGGACCTCCACCCACAGGATTCCGGTGCCGGACGACTGCGTTGCGACGTATTCAGTACTCTCCCCAGGACCCTTCTTCCATTCGGGAGGGTGTGAGATCGAAAACAGGGAATCGTCATCCGTGAAGACGGAGGGATCAAACGAGTCCTGAATCTGATGCATCTGGCTCCACTGATCGGCCTCTTCGTCCCAGAGCCGCTTCTCGGCGATGGCCTCCAGGCTAATCAGGTAGTTTCCCAATACGAACCAGTGCACGCGGCCCTGCCAACGCTCGCCATCGTTACGGTGCCTCGTCAGGTACTCGTGGGCCGGGACCGGCAGACGGCTGCGAATCGGGCCATCGTTCAGGACTCGGAAGTCGGTCCATGAAGGGGCCGGCCCGGGCTCCCACCTCGCAACATAGCTCTTTATTGAGGAAAACTTTTCCGGGTCTATAATATCGGCCGCGATCAATATCACGCTTTCCGTGACGGGCTCCCAGATCAGGACTCTGTCCGGATTGCTTGAGCTTATTCGCCATCCTTCCGCAACGTCCACCGAGTACCAGTGCCTGTCGCTGACGTAACGGAAGTCGGACTCTTGGTCGGGCCCTGTGGCAAAAGACTTCTCAGGAGCCGCCTCACCAGAGACGCGGACAAATCTGCCGTTCATGAGGTCCGGGAGCAGCTTCTGAACGGTATTCGAAGATATCGCCAGGCCGATTCCCAACACCTGCCGGCCCAGAGCGACGTCGATCCTTGAGGTGTTGATGCCAACGACCTCGCCACTGGTGTTAATGAGGGGCCCGCCGCTGTTGCCGGGATTAATCGCGGCATCGGTCTGAAGGTACTCGACGGAGCCCGTATAGCGTCTCGACGACACGACTCCCTTCGTAACCGTTGCCGTCGAGCCGAGTATGTCGCCGAGAGGGAATCCGATGGCGACTACGTCCTCGCCCTCACTGACGGCGTCGGAGTCGCCAAAGGTCAATATCTTCAGCCCCTCGAATCCCTCCAGTCGAATGACGGCGAGATCTACCTCCTCGTCAAGTCCGACAACCCTTCCCTCGATCGGAGTCCGCCCATCTATCATTACTGCGACATCCATAGAGTTTCCAACGACGTGGGCGTTCGTCACTACCCATCCATCTTCGCTAAACACAAATCCTGAGCCCGTTCCCGCGTCGGAGATTATCTGGACCACCGCGGGCTTTATTTCAGCTATGACCTTGGACAGGGTAGGGGTGGCGGTCGGACGCGGTGTGGACGTCGGTGTGGGCGTCAGGGTAGCTTTGGGCAGCGGGCTGCTCGTAGGCGTTGGCACAGGCGTGAGCGTTGGCGTTGGCAGAGAAGTCGTCGTGGGAACAGGAGTTGCGGTAACCGTAACAGTCGGGGTATTGGCCAGTTTCTGCGCCGAGATGGCCTCGACCGTTCGCCGGACCCGCACCGCGACGGTGGCCTCGGCGTCAATTTCGGGCAAGGCCGTTTCTCTGGGCAGCGCTGCGGCGATGGCGGCCTGGACCGTGGCTTCGATGTTGGGCTGCGGCGTCGACTGGCAGCCGATCAGTACGATCAGGCCCATTAATGTCATCGCGCCCCAAGAAAGACCCCGCATGTAAGAATTATATAGACGGCATGTGGGACCCCTCAATCTCCTATCGGGCCTGATTGCTACGGCTGGATGGCAGACAGCTGAAGAATAGACTCAGTGAGCCGAGGCCCGGCGCTGGCCCGCCACACGACGACCGTGTACACCCCCGGCTCGGTGGCCAATGAACCGAGTTCAGCCAGGAACGAGAAATCGGTGGAGTTTTCGCTCCAGGCCTCGGCTACGACCGCGTCGGGACCTAAATCCGAGTAGAAAGAGCCCGGCGGGGGCGGTTTAAGGACTCTCGCGATGGGCCCGTCGCAGACCGTTGTGAAGCCCCCGCCAAGGCAGTAGCTTCTAAGCGCCTCAATCTGCGCTGGGTCCTTCCGGCTTGGCAGCGGGTCGTAGTAAACGCTTATGACCCCGGCAATGTCCACGCCATCCGCGAACTTTGTCAGCTCTAGCGATAGAGTACCGTCGGCTCTGATTTGGGGCGCGCTATTCGCGGCAACGTCTCCACCCTCAAAATGCTGAACGAAGACCATTCGGCGGTCATTCCAGGCTATT
>JADFKI010000149.1 GCA_022565015.1 Chloroflexota bacterium | reverse complement strand
ACCGGGCGTGATGCCCGCGCGCGCGAAGATGTCCGTGAGTGAGCTTTCGTCCAAGAACGTGTCGTCGTCGTTGACGAGCTCGCGAAAGAAGAGGTGCACGGCCCCGGGGATGCGTCCGGTCCGCTCTGCGCCGTGATCGAACCCCGGCGGCGGCATGACGCGCGCGCCAATGTACTCTTCGGGAGAGCGCACGTCGAGAAGTAGTCTTCTGGTGCTCTTCAGCTTGGAACGAACGTCGTCCCTGCCGACCCTGCTTCTTCGGTCCTCTTTCTGGACCGCATAGACGTTCAAGCCGTACTTGATGATTTCCGTCGACAGGGGAAGCCCCTCGGACAGCCATCGTTTTTTCCCGCCGTCCAGAAGTCGCACGTCCTTGTGCCCGGCCATCGTTAGCACCCAGAAGGCGTATGTGCCGTACTGTACTGGATCGCCGTACAGCACGACCGTCGTCTCTGCGTCGATGCCTATCTTGCCCAGGCGCAGGGCCGCCTCCTCCGGCGTCGGGAACTCGCGGTCCGTCTCATGCCACAGGGCATCCTTCCAGTACCACCACACGGCTCCCGGGATGTGTCCCTCCCGATAGCCGTCATCGTCCTTTGACGCGGTGACCTCGATTACTCGAATCGACGAATGCTCCAGTCGGGTTGCGAGCCATGAGCTGGATACCAGCTTGTCTGACGCCTTGTCGCTCTGGGTCATCGACTCACCTCGGGAATTTTTGCTTATCATAGTAAAGCCCCATATCATGGTCAACGGGTCTTTGGTTGACACCGTCGGCTTTTCTTGGATACACTCGCGCTCTAGCGACTATGAATATGGTCGATGTGGCGGTCTCCAGCCTCGAAAAGTCTACGCGGATTTCATGTATGGGACTGTCCCGGCCGTTCATGAAAGTAAGGATTAAGGAGGATTGAAGTGGCGCAGACTGACGGCAGCGCTCTAATAGCGAAATCGATAGCAAAGGAAGGCATAACGACTCTGTTCGGATTGGCGGGCGGCCCCATCGTAGAGATCATGGGATACGCCCCTCACTACGGCGTTCGCCCCATCGGCGTGCGCCACGAGCAGGCGGCCACGTTCTCGGCAGCCGCATACGGCTACGTTAAGAACGAGGTGGGTGTGGCGGTCCTGGCCGCGGGCCCCGGCGTGACCAACGGCCTCACCGGAGCTCACGTGGCGTTCGACAACTGCCTGCCCCTTATTATCATCGGAGGGTCCGGTCCGCAGACGGGCCGATACTCCGGCACATTCCAGGAGACTGACAACGTGCCGATGTTCAGGGGATTGACCAAGATGTCTGTGCAGGTCGACAGCGCGGCCCGCGTCCCCGAGTACATGGCAATGGCTTTCAGGAAGGCCAAGAGCGGCCGACCGGGCCCGGTCTACCTGGACCTGCCGTCGGACGTGCTGCAGGGGGTCGTGGAAGAGGACGACGTCAAGTGGCCTTCCAACTACTACACTGATTCCGTGCCCGCCGGATCGCCCGAGAGCATCAAGAGGGCCGCGGAGCTGCTCCTTTCGGCGGAAAGGCCCGCCATGATCGTCGGAAAGGGAGTGCGCTGGTCCGAGCCCACGGAAGAGCTGAAGGGCCTGATAGAAACCCTGGGCATGCCCTACATACCGTCCCCAATGGGGCGGGGCTTCATACCCGACGACCATCCCCTTAACATGAGCGCCGCACGCAGCGTATTGATGACCGGCGCGGACGTCATACTGGTCGTAGGCGCCCGCATCAACTGGATGTTCGATTTTGGGCGGCGATTTTCGCCCGATGCCAAGATAATCCATATCGACATCGAGCCCGAGGAGATCGGCTCCAACATCGGCGTCGAGGTTGGAATCGTCGGAGATGCCAAGGCGTCCCTCAAGCAGCTGCTTGCTGAGCTCGAGGGCAAGACGGACGGCCTCGCCGACCGTGCGGAGGAGGGTCCCTGGCTCGCCTCTCTGAGGGAGAAGTCGGATTCCAACGGTAAGGCCATCCAGCCGTTGTTGAACTCCGACAGTACCCCGATAGCCACGTTCCGTCTCCTCAACGAGGTGAGCAAGGTCTTCCCCCGCGAGACGATCTACTCGGTCGACGGGCAGATGACCCTGGCCACGGGCCGTCAGGTCTTGCAGAGCTATACGCCGGCCAGCCGGCTCAACTCGGGCTCCAACGGCTGCATGGGAGTCGGCGTGCCCTTTGCCGTAGGCGCAAAGCTGGCGAGGCCCGACGCCCCGGTGGTTAGCGTCAACGGCGACTGCGCCTTCGGGTTCAACGCCATGGAGATGGAGACGGCCGTGAGGCACGGCATTCCCATCGTCTTCATCGTGAACAACAACGGAGGCATCGTCGGCGGCAACCTCGAGTCGCGCATGGGCCTGCCCGAGGGGTACGATGAGAGGGTCGCGACCTACGCGCCGGACATTCGATACGACAAGATAATCGAGGCCTTCGGAGGGCATGCCGAGAGCGTGAGCGACCCGGACGACCTTCGACCGGCGCTGGAACGCGCATACCAGGCGACGCTGGAGGGCAAGACGGCCTGCGTCAACGTATTCTCGGAGCACATGGAGACGATGATAAGCCGCTCAACGAGGGCGAGCGCACTGATGGGCTACTAGGGCAGCGAAGGCAATCGAAAGGGGCGACACCTAATATGACGCCGCCCCTTTAATTTTTGACTTCAGGAGCCTCGACGTCGGTACTACGCCCGAAGCTGCGGGGCGACCTCCTCGGCGAAAAGTCTCACCGAGTTAAGCATCTTGTCCTGTGGAATCCTTCCACCGACGTTTGACTCCATGATGAAACCAGAAAGGCCAAGCTCGTCGCGCAGGGACGTTAGCTTCTCGGTGACGCTATCCGGGGTGCCGTACGCCAGCCTGTCTCTGAGCAGGTCTTCATAGGTGATAGTCGAAAGCCGTTCGGACCTCTCCGATCGCTCCTCATCAGCGGTTGTGCCGGCTTTTCCGATCGACCCCGTGAATGCTCGCATGAGCCTTGCGTAGGCGTGCATTACGCTCTCTTCCGGCTCCGACAAGGCCCTCTCCATCTCTTCAGAGACATAGACGGGTATCCTTAGTATGACCTGACCCTCGTCCGCGTGCCCCGCCCTGCCCCACTCCTCTTTGTAATTCACGATGGCCGAGGCGAGCTCTGGGACGGTCATGCCACGGAGCCCGACGAGGATGTTCAGGCCCTGCTGCGCCATTATCGTGAAGGACTCCTTAGTCGTGGCGGCGGCCCATAGCGGAGGATAAGGAGACTGGTACGGCTTCGGGATTACGTTCAGGTTGTTGAAGCTGTAAGTGGCGCCCTCGTATGAAAAGCCCTCCTCGGTCCAGGCAAGCCTCATCACTTCGAGGTACTCCTGGAACCGCGCCCTGCTCTCCGCGTAGGGAAGGTCGTACCCCTCGTATGCCGTCGTGAACCCGCTGCGTCCGACTCCCAGGTCAAGCCTTCCCTTGCAGATGTTGTCCAGCATGGCGACCTCTTCCGCCATCCTGATGGGGTGTCCCAGAGGCAGCACCAGGACGCCGATTCCCACGCGAATCCGCTCCGTCCGCTCGGAGATGGCCGTCGCGAGTATCAGGGGAGCGGATACTATGGAGGGCACTCCTCCGGCGTTCTTGTTGCTCGCGAAGTGGCGTTCGGCCAGCCAGACGCCGTCCAGTCCAAGTCGCTCGGCTTCGTCCGCCATCATGAAGGCCTCATCGAAGGCCGCCTGTTGGGTCAGCTCCGGCCTGTAATCGCATTCCATGCTGATACCAATGTGCATTTGCTCCTCCTTAGGGAGACCGGCTTTCATTTTACGCTATGGGCTCAATCCCGCGTCGGGGAGGCTATGACGTCTGCGCCGAATCCCGCCTCTTTGGCCGCCCATGCGCCGGCGACCCGCCCGCTAAAGAGACACGGGCCCAGCATCGTTCCCTCCAGCCCGGCGTCGCCGTTTATGTGGCCACCGGCCATTCCCGCCAGCTCGCCGGCTGCGTAGAGGCCTGGTATGGGTTCGTAATGCTTGTCCACGACCCGGCATCGCAGGTCCGTCTTGACGCCCCCGAAGCTCTTGCGGGCCAGGGGGAAGTAGTGCAACGCGTGGAACGGTGGCTTCTCCAGCATGCGCCGGTTGGCCAGCGGTCGACCGTAGTCCGGGTCGGTTTCCATGCCGCTGTCGATAAAGCCGTTGTATCGGCGGACCGTATCGACAAACGTGTCCTGCGGTACGCCTAATTCGACCGCCAGCTCCTCGAGGGTGTCCGCGTGCATGATGTGCGGGGACTCCCTGAAGAGGACTTCGACCTTGGGCGGGTCCTTCCGGACGGTGCCGGGCTGGTAATACTGCGGGTCGCCCACCACCATGCCGTCCTTCATCGTGTCGTCAATGATAGTCCACGAATGGGGCGGGTCCTGAGAGAACATCGCCGGTGCGCCCGACGCTCCGCCCTGCAGGTCCTCATTGTGGAACCTCTCGCCCTGCATGTTCACCCAGATGGAGTCTGGAAATCCGCGAACGACGAGGCCGCGCCTGCCGCGAGGGTCCTTGTGGTCGGGAATGGAGAACACGTAGAACCAGATCTTGTCCATGTGGGTCTGAATTCCGCCGACTTTGGTCACCATCCCGTAGCCGTCGCCCGTGTGGCCGACGTGTGAGCCCTCCAGCACCTTCATGTCCTTGAGGTCGGGCCGGTACTTGTGAATCATGTCGATGTTGGAGCTCATGCCGCCGCTTCCCAGGACGACCGTGTCGGCGTAGTAATCGGTCATCTCGCCCGACTCGACGTTCTCGGCACGAACGCCCACCACCCTACCCTGGTCGACAATCAGCTCCCGCGCCGCCGTCGACGTAAGCCACCGGTCGACGCCCCTATCCAATGCCGCTTTGTGCAGGCCCTGCCATATGCCCGCGCCGCCGCCCTTGGGCAGATGCCAGCGCGGAACGGAGTTGCCCTCGTTCTGATTCACTCGGACCCACTCGACTCCCCGCTCCTTTGCCCACTCGAACAGTCCCAGATTGGTGTTTTCAATATAGTATCTCGCCCATACCTCGTCTGCGGTGCCGCCACCAAATGATATCCAATCGTCAAAGGCGAGGTCCGGGCTGTCCTCGATTCCGTTCTCCTCCTGAAGCGCGGTCTGGACGAGGCAGCAGCCTCCGCCCGATATCGCCGCCGCGCCGCCTAAATGGTCCTCCTTTTCAAGCACGATAACGTCCGCGCCCGCCTCACGGGCCTCGATCGCCGCGGTAACACCCGCCGCGCCGGAGCCAACGATCAACACGTTAGTCTTTACGGATTCTCTGGTGGCCAAAGATAGTCCTCCTCAAAATCGGCAGTGCCGAGTTCCACGAAGGGGAGACACGCCTGAGGCGGGTCGAAGGGAAGTGGTTGGCCTGAGTTTAACCCTCTCGCGAAGGGGGTGTCAAACGGGGAAACAGGCTGCTGCATTCATTGACCGGCGCAAAGCGTCGTATTAGAATCTAGACTGAGGCGAGTAATCCGAAGACCGAGAAGCAGCGTGTCCGGTCTCTATGACCGCTGGGGCCTTCTAATTTAGAAGTCTACTGAGGCCATGGTTTTAAATTGGTTATCACAAGGAAAACGCGGGATACCCATTTAATTGGGTGAGAAGCCTCGCAGGAGCGTAGCTCAGTTGGTAGAGCATCGGTCTCCAAAACCGAGGGTCGCGGGTTCGAGCCCTGCCGCTCCTGCCATAGCCTTAGCCCGATGGGCAAGGTGCCGGCAAGAATATCCAGCCAGGCCCTCTCAGGGCGTCATACAGCGATTTTGTCCACTACTGTCCACTACGGTTCCAAAAGCCCTATTTTTGGCCGCTTAGAAGCTGTTCGTCGAGTACCTTCACGGCGTCCCTCTGAGTGTCGTTCAGCAGGTGTCCATAAACGTCCATCGTGATGCTGATACTCGAATGGCCGAGAATATCGGCGATGGCCCTCGCGTGAACATTCCCTGCGATCATCAACGATGCTGCCGTGTGACGTAGACCGTGCAACGTCAGGTAGGGCAGGTCATTGGCCCTGACGATCTTGGCGAAGTCCTTGGATACTCGTTCCCCGCTGATGGGTGAGCCGTCTGGATTAGTGAACACGAAGTCTCGGCTCTGCCATAGCTCCCCTGCCGCGAGTCTCAGTTCTGCCTGGGTTGCTCGGATATGCCTTAGCACTTCCACGGCTCCGGCGCTCAATCCTATGGATCGGCGTGATCGGTCGGTCTTCGGTTGGCCTTCCACAAGGCCCTGGCCGTCGATGCGCTGTAGGGTCCGAACCACTCGAAGCGCTCCGGTGTCCAGGTCAACATCATTCCACTTCAAACCGCATAGCTCACTTCGCCTCATGCCGGTGAGCGCCGCAAGGTGATAGAAATCCTTGAACCCGCTCGAACTGGCCGCTTCCAAAAAGCGCTGGAAGGTATCTGCATCCCAGGTCTGTAGCTCTTTCTTCTCTGGGCGTGGCGGTGTTGCTGAGTCGCAAGGATTCCTGGGAATCTCGCCCCATTTCACGGCCTGACCAAGTGCTCCCTTGAGAATCCGGTGGCAATGCAGGATCGTGAGTCCGCCAAGACCTTTACCTTGCATGGTCGCGTAAAGACGCTGTACGTGGCTCCCAGTGAGCCGTTGTAACGGCATAGAGCCGAGAACAGGGCTGATGTGGGCATTTACGTAGTATCTATAGCCCTGTTGAGTCCTGACCGAGGTATTGGTGGCGACGTAGGTGGACAGCCATCGCTCCATGAATTCAGACACCTTGGTATCGGACTTTTCGATGTACGCCCCAGTCTCGACAGTTCCGACTCTCTCGCGCAGGACTCTCTCGGCCTCGCGTTTGGAGCCACGGACCGTCTCGGCGACCTTCTTCACTTTGCCGTTGACGTCGGGTGCGCCATCGTAGCGAATCTGCCAGACGCCTTTCATCCGTTCTCGAATGGAGCCGCTGCCCCTGGTGCGGCGCTGTGGCGTTGTGGTCATAATCAATCTCCCTTATGTCAATGGACTCACCAACGGGTGAGTCGGATACTTCAGATCAAAAAGCCCGCCACCGTTTCCAGTGACGGGCCTCGTTGTGCTATTCTAGTTCTCGCACCGGCTAGCTCGTTTCTGGTTGGTGCCACTGGCCCAGAGCTCCCACTCGTGGGCCTTTTCTTTTGACTACGTTAGCACATTCGTATTGTGTCCTCAACCTGATATCCGGGCATCAAGCCCAGGTGTCGATTTTGGCATTTGTGGGCCATGCTAGTCTTCATCCGGCATCATGATAGTGATTACGGGCTCTGCGTTGTCCCCTGGACCGCACAGGGCCTTGAACACGATCTTGCGGCGTTGGCGTGCCTTCATAATCATCGTGACGGGGAAATGTATCTCAGAGCCGCCACGTTCTCGACTGCGCCTGGCATACCATCGCAGAACATTGAGGATGTCCCACAACCGGCCCATCTCGTCTTGATAGTAACGAGCGCGGGAATCAGGGACGACGTAGCCATCCCAGACGGTGCGGGTAACGGCTACGGGGAACTTGAAACCAGCTTCACGAGCTGAGACTGAGACATCAATCAACACGCCATCTTCGATAGCCTGTGCGCGTGCGTAGATCGAAATTGGTTCGCCGAAATATTCTGTCATGTTTTGCATTATTCTTTCCCTTCGTTGTTCCAGGCCCGGAGCTGTTCGAGATCATGGGCATGGTCTAACAGATCGGCTTGCTTTTCCTTTGGTCCGTGCTCATGCGCCTTGGACGCTATGACCTGGGCTTCGTGGATGTCGCCGTCTGAATCGAATGTGAATTGATATTGGCCCTTATCCATTACGCCACCGCCTTGACCTGGCACTTGCAGAACACGCGGCCAACGGTACGATAGCGATTCGTTACGACTTCGCCATCTTCGTTTTCGCCTGTGGAAGTGCCGTAGACAGGTATCTTGATTGACTTCATGCCTTTTTGGACCTGGAAGCCCTGGGCCTTCCAGCGGTTGTACGTGAACACGTCCACGTAGGGCTCGCATCCGCAATCTAAGTTCATTACTACGGTGGTGGCGTTTTCAGCGCTATACGCCTGGAATGACCGCGCCTGTTCGCGTGTCATAGCTGTACGTTTCGTGCGTTTCGTGGTAGTTTTGGAATTGCTAGACTTTCGGTCTGGTGTGGTGGCCGTTTCGTTGACGCGGGCGGCCACTTCTCTATCTGCTATGGCCAGTAGGGCCGTTTCGAGTTCAGTCACGTCTTTACCGCCTTCCCTCATAACTTCGATTTCCTTCGTGGCGTAGCAATAGCCACACAGCCAAGACTTTCGGATTTTCACCCCTTTCACTTTTGATTCGTAAGGTATGAACTGATTACCTACCCATCCGTTGACCTTGCGATAGATAGGCTCATGATTCTCGTAGGGTTGCGGTTCACCCAATATGGGTAGCTCGCAATTTGAGCACGTTTTCATCGCTACACCGTCGCAACGAATTCGCCATCTTCGTCGAATACGTCAATCAAGCTGTAGCCACGCCGCGTCGGGTCATGCCGAACGGTGTAAGTCCATTCCGGATCCTCAGACTGCATATCAGCAGCTATCAACTCTGCCTCTGCCGGCTCGAATAACTTCGCCGGTTGATTCAATAGCGTCATGTCTTGTTACTCCCTTCGTGTTGTTGGTATGTTCATCTGCATATATAACACTAAGGGATATAATCTGGAATGTCAATAAGGAATGGGATGTTGCTCTGCGTGGCTGTAAATTGACACTAATGGATATTATCGTGTAAAATATTGTGGTGAATGATGTTCAGGAAATACTTTCGGAGCTCCAAGAAAAGGGATGGACGCTGGCCGCAATCGCTGACGAATTGGGAACTGCCGCGGACACCGTCGTGAAGTGGAAGTCAGGCGTCAACTATCCCGCATTGCCTAAGCTTGTAATCCCGGTCCTCAACGATCTGCTCAAGAAACGGCCGCCCAAACAGCGTCGGTATCCCGGCACACACCACCTCCAACGTGCCAATCGGGAAC
>JADFKI010000007.1 GCA_022565015.1 Chloroflexota bacterium | reverse complement strand
GAGCCTAAGTCGCGTGCCGACCAGGACAAGCTTTCGGATGCGTTGATCAAACTCTCCGACGAAGACCCCACGTTCCGAGTGAAATATGACGACGAGACCGGACAGACGATCATGTCCGGTATGGGTGAGCTGCACCTTGAGATCCTCGTCGACCGCATGAAGCGTGAATTCAAAGGCGAAAGCAACGTCGGAAGGCCGAGGGTGGCCTACCGCGAAGCCATCACAACGACCGCGAGAGCCGAGGGACGCTTCATACGACAGTCCGGGGGTCACGGCCAGTATGGACACGTCGTGATAGAGATCGAGCCGGGCAAGCGTGGCTCTGGCATCGAAATCGAGGACAAGATCAGGGGCGGCGCTATTCCCAGGGAGTTCATCCCCTCCGTTGAGGCTGGAGTCCGAGAGGCGCTTACCACCGGCCCGCTTTCCGGCTTTCCCATAATCGACATGAAGGTGATGCTTGTGGACGGCAGCTTCCATGAAGTGGACTCGTCGCAGGTCTCATTCAAGATCGCGGGCTCCATGGCGGCCAAGGAGGCCGTGCGGAAGGCCCATCCCGTTGTCCTCGAACCCATCATGCGCCTGGAGGTAGTTACGCCGGGCGAGTTCCTGGGCGACGTGCTTGGCGATTTGGGTCGCCATCGTGCTAACATAAGAAATATCGAGGGCCAGGGGGACATCCAGGTCGTCCAGGCCGCTTTGCCGCTGGGAGAAAGCTTCGGCTACGCCAGCGCTCTTCGTTCGCTCACGCAGGGCCGCGCGAGCTACTCCCTGGAATTTGAAAGCTACGAGAAGGCGCCCGAGTCTGCTATAACTATCTGAGTCGATTTCATTCATCAGACAGCTAAAGGTATACGATGACGACCAGCAACCAGAAAATTAGGATCATCTTGAAGGCGTTTGACCACCGAATACTGGACCTCTCGGCCAGTCAGATAGTGGAGGCCGCCGAGCGTACAGGGGCGAGAGTCACCGGCCCCGTGCCCTTGCCTACCTCAATAAAGAGGTTTTGCGTAATTCGAGGCCCCCATATCGACAAAGACTCGAGAGAGCACTTCGAAATCCGCACCCACAACCGGCTAATCGACATCCTCGAACCCACCTCCAAGACCATTGATTCACTTACCAGACTGAACGTCCCCGCGGGCGTGGACATCTCGATCAAGCTTTAGAAAAGATATTAACTATGCCCTTACATGGACTCATAGGTAAAAAAATAGGGACCACACAGGTCTTCAAGGAGAACGGCGATTCCGACTGCGTTACGGCCCTGTGGGTGGGACCCTGCACCGTCACGCAAGTCAAGACCTCCGATAACGACGGGTACGAGGGCGTACAGCTCGGCTACGAGCCTGTGAAGCGCCTGAGTAAGCCTGAGGTCGGACATTTGAGGAATGCCGGAAATCTCTTTCGTTTCCTGAGAGAGGTGGGCGTCGACGACATCTCCGAGGTAGAGGTCGGGCAGACCGTGGACGTCAGCCTGTTCGAGCCAGGCGAGAAGATAGACGCAACGGCCTACTCCAAGGGCCGAGGATTCGCCGGTGGCGTAAAGCGACACCACTTTCACGGAGGGCCGAAGACCCACGGCCAGTCGGATAGACACAGGGCTCCCGGCTCGATCGGCGCCGGAACCACGCCGGGCAGGGTGATCAAGGGCCTGCGCATGGCCGGCCATATGGGCAACGCCAAGATAACTTCGAGGAACCTGGAAGTCGTCTCGGCAGACCCCGAGAGGAACATCCTGCTCGTCAAGGGGACGATTCCGGGTGCCCGGAACTCTCTCGTTATCCTGCGAAAACAGGTCCGAAGGAAGCAGAAGTAACCGTGAAGCTTGCACTTCATAACACCAAAGGAATCGTAATCGGCAGCGTCGATGTGCGAGACGACGTATTCGACGCTCCCATGAACGCTCCGCTGGTCCACCAGGTCATGGTTGGGCAGCTAGCCAATCGACGCCAGGGGACGGCAAAGACCAAGACCCGCGCGCAGGTCGCCGGCGGCGGCGCAAAGCCCAGGCCACAGAAATCCACTGGCCGCGCCAGACAGGGCTCGATAAGGTCGCCACAGTGGCGAGGCGGAGGCGTCGTATTCGGGCCGATACCCAGGAGCTACCGCCAGCGAACGACCAAGAGGATGAAGCGGCAGTCTCTCAAGGCGATGCTCTCGAGCAAGGTGAGGGAAAACCAGCTTGTCGTCGTGGAAAACCTCGAGTTGGAGCACGCCAAGACGAAGGATATGGCGCAGTTCTTGCGGTCTCTGGACGTGAGCAGCTCCGTCCTACTGGTGGCCGACGGCGCAGGCGCAGATACTCTTCGAGCCGCCAGAAACCTGCCCAGGGTGCGGACCATTCCATCGGCGCTGCTCAACACGCTTTCGATACTCAACGCCAGAAAAGTCGTGATGACCCTCGATGCGGTCCGCAACGCCGAGGTGAACTGGGGCGGGCCATTTGTTCGCCGGCGGCCCCAAAATCTCGACGACGGAGCCCAGGAAGAATAGCCATGCACTCTTTCGAGATCCTACGACGGCCCATAATCACGGAGAAGAGCACCCTCATGCAGGATCAGGGTCGTTACGTATTCGAAGTCGCAACCGGGTCAACCAAGCACCAGATAAGAAAAGCGGTGCAGGATGCCTTCGACGTAACGGTCACGAAGGTAAACACCATGAACATGCGGGGGAAAAGCAAGAGGTACGGACCGAGGACCACGCTCCAGAAGTCCTGGAAAAAGGCGATCGTAACCCTTTCACCCGGAGACACCATAACTATTTTCGAGGGCGTCTAAGATGCCGTTAAGAGCTCTAAAACCTACAACACCCGGTCAGCGTGGGGCGGTCCTGCCGACCTCCGACGACTTCACTACCAACAGGCCCAAGAAATCACTGCTCAAGCCCCTCAAGAAGCGGGCAGGCCGCAACTCCCAGGGCAGGATTACGGTGAGACATCGCGGCGGCGGTCACAAGCGCAGGTTGCGGACCATCGACTTCAAGCGCGACAAGACAGGCGTTCCGGGAGAGGTATCCTCCATCGAGTACGATCCGAACCGCTCCTCGTACATCGCCTTGATCAAGTATCCCGACGGCGATTGGCGGTATATAATCTGCCCCAATGGGATCAAGGTCGGCGACACGGTCGAGGCCGGAGAGCAGGCAGAGCTCAGAGTCGGTAACGCCCTGCCGTTGCGGGCGATTCGCCAGGGCACCATGGTCCACAACATCGAGATGCAGGTCGGCCGCGGCGGCCAGATAGTCCGTAGCGCCGGCAGTGCCGCCCAGGTACTTGCCGAGGAGGGAAAATATACCCTCCTGAGGCTGCCATCGGGTGAAATGCGATATGTCCTCAGCGCCTGCATGGCGACCATAGGACAGGTCAGCAACGTCGATCACAAGAATATAAAGCTGGGCAAGGCCGGTCGACGGAGGAACATGGGATGGCGTCCCACCGTGCGTGGTTCCGTGATGTCTCCGAGAGACCATCCCCACGGAGGCGGCGAGGGCCGGTCTCCCATAGGCATGCCGGGCCCGAAGACGCCCTGGGGCAAACCGGCTCTGGGGTACAGGACTCGAAAGAAGAAGAAGCCATCCGACAAGTTCATAGCGCGCCGAAGGTATCAGAAGTAAGATCGCAGCGCGGGCCGCGTCGCCTGCGGCTTCGATGCTGCGACAGAATTCAAGGAACAAAGAAAGCCAGGGGATAACAAGTATGTCCAGGTCGATCAAAAAAGGACCATATGTAGACGAGAAGCTTGCCAAGAAGGTTACCGCAGCCCAGCGGAGCAACAGTAGGACTGTGATAAAAACGTGGGCGCGGGCGTCGACCATAATGCCCGACATGATCGGCCTTACCATTGCCGTGCACGACGGCAGACGGCACGTGCCTGTGTTCATGACCGAGAATATGGTAGGTCATAAGCTCGGCGAGTTCGCCCCGACCAGGACGTTCCGAGGACACGTTTCCAGGTCCGAGCGGACGACTCGGGTAGCAAGATAGAGAGCTGTTACAAATGCCCGTCAGAGCGGTAAGCACCAATACAGGAATATCGGTCAAAAAGGTCAAGCCGATCATAGACCTCGTGAGAGGCAAGAACGTCGACGACGCCCTTGAGGTGCTGCGTTTCATTACGTCGCCCGTGGCTGCCCGCGTGGCCAAGGTCGTGAAATCTGCGGCGTCCAATGCGGAGAACGAGCTCATGGCCAGGAGCTCCGAGCTGAAGATCATCGAGATTTACGCAAACGAGGGACCCCGTCTGAAGCGATTCCGGGCAAGGGCCAGGGGGCGAGTAGCGCAGATCATCAGGAGAAACAGCCACATAACCGTCGTCGTAGACGAAGAGGAGGGCCTCTAGCGTGGGTCAGAAAACTCACCCCATCGGCTTCCGACTGGGAATCGTAAAGGACTGGCAGTCCAAGTGGTTCGCGTCGAAACCGGCGGAGTATCGAAGGCTGGTAGGAGAGGACTTGAAGGTCCGGAATACCATAATGGACCGATACCCCGACGCCGGCATCTCGCGCGTTGAGGTCGAGAGGGGCAACAACGACGTCGTCATTACCATCCACACCGCCCGTCCGGGGATAGTCATCGGGCGTGGCGGTCAGCGGGTTGAGCAGCTTCGTAAAGACCTGGAAGCTATTACGGAGCGCCGGGCGAGGCTCAACGTTCAGGAGATCCGGCAACCGGAATTGGACGCCTACCTGGTCGCGCGTAACGTGGCCGACCAGCTGGAACGCAGAATCGCCTTTCGCCGGGCCATAAGGCAGGCGGTCAGCCGTACCATGCAGGCGGGGGCCCAGGGCATCAAAGTGCATATCGCCGGCAGGTTGGGCGGCGCGGACATAGCGCGCAGGGAAAAGGCCATGGAGGGTCGCGTCCCGCTGCATACGCTACGCGCGGACATAGACTATGGCCTCGCCGAGGCCGCGACCGAGTTCGGTCGGATCGGCGTGAAATGCTGGATATACAAGGGCGACATACTAATCATCAGTCAAGCGCGACAGGAAGAGGAAGTAATCGAGGAGATACCGACCATCGAGGTATCGGTATCAGCAGTCGAAGAGGCGACACCCGATGTTACAACCGAAGAGAGTTAAATACAGAAATCACCACAGAGGTCGGCGAAGGGGCCTGGCCATTTCCGGCAGTACCCTGAACTACGGTGAATACGGAATGAAGGCCACCGAGTGTGCGTGGATAACCGCGCGACAGATTGAGGCTGCCCGCCGCGCCATGACGCGCTACGTTAGAAGGGGTGGCAAGCTCTGGATACGCATCTTCCCAGACAAGTCGGTGACGGCAAGAGCGGCCGAGACTCGTATGGGCAGCGGCAAGGGCGCCGTAGACCACTGGGTCGCGGTCGTAAAGCCCGGCAGGATCATGTTTGAGATCGCGGGCGTACCCGAGGATATCGCGAGGGAGGCGCTCAGGTTGGCATCATCCAAGCTTCCCATCCACACGACTGTGGTCACCCGCCAGGGCATTTAATTCACGGTATCGAGTTAGGCGATTATGGAAATAGACGATATACGCGCACTTACGGAACAGGAGCTCGATAAGGAGCTCGAAGACACGCATCGAGGGCTAATGAACTTGCGTTTCCGTGCGGCCACCATGCAGTTGGTAAACGTGAAAGAAATCAGGAAGTCCCGTAAGCGCATCGCACGAATCCTTACAGTGCAAAGGGAAAGAGAGTTGGCTGACAGCACGGCATGAGCTACGAACGACGCAAAATCAGGGTAGGCAGAGTGGTAAGCGACAAGATGGACAAGACCGTCACGGTGGTCTTCGAATGGCGTCGCCATCATGCCCTCTATAAGAAGTCCGTAAGGCGCCGGACGAGATTCAAGGCGCACGACCCGTCAAACGATTGCAAGATCGGTGATCTCGTACGCATCATCGAGGGCCGGCCCTACTCCAAGACCAAACGTTGGAAGGTCGTAGAGATCCTCGAACACGAAGAGATTGCCGAGCTACAACCGGAAGAGATAGTCGTCGAAGACCCGTCTGTTCTGACGGCTCGGGCTACTCAGCCCGAAGAAACAGGGCCTGCTCCCATAACGGTGGACGACATTGCAGATATGGGAGAGGTTGCCGAGACGGCACTGGAAGAGCCTGTCGCTGAGGTAGAGGCGGACGACGAAGAGGATTCGGCCGCAGAAGAAGAGCCCGAGGCCGAGGACGCACCGGAAGAGCCCGTCGCTGATATAGAGGCGGACGACGAAGAGGACTCCGCCACCGAAGAAGAGCCAGAAGCCGAGGACGCACCGGAAGAGCCCGTCGCTGATATAGAGGCGGACGACGAAGAGGACTCCGCCACCGAAGAAGAGCCAGAAGCCGAGGACGCACCGGAAGAGCCCGTCGCTGAGGTAGAGGCGGACGACGAAGAGGACTCCGCCACCGAAGAAGAGCCGGAAGCCGAAGACGCAGCCGAAGAGCCCGTGGCTGAGGCAGAGGCGGACGCCGAAGAGGACTCCGCCACCGAAGAAGAGCCCGAAGCCGAGGACGCACCGGAAGAGCCCGTCGCTGAGGCAGAGGCGGACGACGAAGAGGACTCCGCCACCGAAGAAGAGCCGGAGCCCGAAGCGGCAGCCGCCGAGGCAGAGGCGGAAGAAGATGCCGACTCTGAGGAGACGAAGAAGCCATGATACAGCTGCAGACTCGACTTAAAGTTGCCGACAACTCCGGAGCGAAGATCATTAGCTGCATCGGCATACCGGGCGGCAGTGGTAGGCGTTACGCGTGGCTGGGAGATGTAATCGTCGCTTCCGTCAAGGAGGCCGCTCCCGCGGCGGGAGTGAAGAAAGGCGAGGTCGTCAGGGCCGTGGTCGTACGCACGACCAAGTCGCAGCGCAGGCCCGACGGCTCTCACATACGGTTCGACGACAACGCCGCGGTCCTCATAAACGATGACCAGATGCCCAGGGGAACGAGAATCTTCGGCCCAGTGGCACGCGAGCTTCGAGACAAGAACTTCATGAGAATCGTATCTCTGGCGCCGGAGGTGCTGTAGATGCGGTTCCGTTCAGACGACAACGTCCTCATAATCAAGGGAAGAGACCGGGGAAAGCAGGGGCGAATTCAGCGGATCTTTGTGTCGACCAACAGGGTCTTGGTAGATGGCGTTAACATCGTAAAAAAACACCAAAAACCCTCGCAGGGAGTGCGCCAGGGAGGCATCATACAGAAGGAGCTTCCCATACCCGTGGCGAACGTAATGTTAGTCTGCACCCAATGCAACAAGCCGACACGAGTCGGATACCAGTTCCTGGCCGACGGTACGAAGGCAAGGGTATGCCGACAGTGTGAGGAAGTCATAGAGTGACCACAGAAGACCAGAACCAGGATCAGGACTCCCAGCAGGCGGAGGAACCTTCGGAAAGCACGCAAGCCGCACCCAGGGCCAGGCGACGAAGGGCGAGCGCTTCGTCCGATGGCGGCGCCGGCGACGCGGTCGCGGCCGAGGAAACATCCGCCGCTGAAGGCGAGTCGGCCGAAGCCGATTCCGGCGATGCCGTAGCGGCCAAAAAGCCCGCCACTGAGAGCCGGCCACGAAGAACACGGCGGAGCCGCAGTGAACCCGCAACGGCGCAGGCGTCCGCGGAGGTCGCTTCAGGCGATGGCGATGCGCCACCGAAGGAGGCTACGCCACGCAGAAGGCGTCCCAGCGCAAGCGCGACGGCGAAAGACCAGGCGGAGGCCGAGCAGCAGCAGGAAAAGGCGCCCGTTGTACAGCGGCCGCTGCCCCGAATGCTGGAGAAGCTCCGCAACGAAGTCGGGCCTCAGCTAATGCAGGAGTTCGGTTACACCAGCCCGATGCAGATACCGCATCTTGATAAGATCGTGCTCAATATCGGACTTGGCGAGGCGCTTCTCAACCCCAGAGCGATGGAAGCCGCCCTGCGGGACATAACGGCGATAACGGGCCAAAAGCCCTTGACGACGCGGGCCAAGAAGTCCATCGCTGGTTTCAAGATCAGGGACGGCATGGCCATCGGTGTCAGCGTCACGCTTCGGGGAAGGCGCATGTACGAGTTCTACGATAGGCTCGTGAGCTCCACCCTGCCCAGAATCCGCGACTTCCAGGGCACGTCGCGGGAGGCGTTCGATGGTCGAGGAAACTACTCTTTGGGCATACGAGAGCAGGTTATCTTCCCGGAGATCGACTACAATTCAATAGATAGAATTCGTGGATTGCAGGTGGTCATAGCCACCAGCGCACGGTCCGACCTCGAAGGGCTCAGACTGTTGGAGCTGATGGGCATGCCCTTCGCCAGGGTCAGGGATAGGGAGATGGCCACCTAGTCCGGCGAAAGCCGGCGACGAACGCTGACGACGAACATCTAATCGATATCTTGGTAGGGTGAAATCCATTGGCCAAAGCAGGAAAAATATCACGGTGGAAGAAGCCACAGCGCTTTCCGGTCCGAAATTACAACCGGTGTATTCGCTGTGGAAGGCCCAGGGCATATATCAGGCACTTCGGCCTCTGTCGAATATGCTTCCGAGAGATGGCCCTCGTCGGGCTTCTGCCAGGAGTTCGCAAGGCCAGTCTGTAGCCACGAAACGTTTGTGGATAATTGAGCAGCATGTATCTGACTAAGGAAGCAGCATGCCAGTAACAGACCCAATAGCGGACATGCTTACACGAATACGAAACGCCATTATGGTTCGACACGAGAACGTGTCCGTTCCGGCGTCCAAGATGAAGGAGTCCCTGGCCCAGATCCTCCAAGAGGAGGGCTATATAGAGGGATACGACGTGTTCAGGAAAGGCACGCCCGAAGGCACCATCAGGATATACCTCCACTACAGGAGCAGGGACGAGCCGGCGATCTCAGGCCTGAAGCGAGTCAGCAAGCCGGGCTTGAGGATCTACGTTCAGAAGGGTCAGATCCCGAGGCCTTTTGGCGGCCTTGGCGTTGCCATCATGTCCACTTCCAAGGGAGTCATGACGGGAAAGCGGGCCTGGCAAGAGGGGATCGGCGGAGAGCTGCTCTGCTACGTCTGGTAAGGATAACGCAATGTCTAGAGTAGGATACAAGCCAATAACGGTGCCCTCCGGCGTCGAGGTGACCATCGACGGCAATGACGTGACCGTCAAAGGAAGCCAGGGTACGTTGAGTCAGACCTTTAACCCGGATATGAAGGTGGTCCAGGAGAACAATGTTCTCACCGTTTCGCGTCCCTCCGATGAGGCGCCCCACCGAGCGCTTCACGGGCTTACGAGAAGTCTTCTGGCCAATATGGTGATAGGCGTGAGCGAGGGGTTCAGCAAGTCGCTCGAGCTCGTCGGAGTTGGCTACAGGACGCAGCAGAGCGGCAAGGGACTTACCCTTAGCGTCATGTACAGCCATACGGTCGATGTCCAGCCGCTGGATGGGGTGACACTCGAGGTAGAGGGCAACAACCGCATCCACGTAAGGGGTATCGACAAGCAGAAGGTCGGTCAGCAGGCAGCGGAGATACGCAAGGTGAGGCCACCAAACGTATACACGGGCAAAGGCATTCGTTACGCGGGCGAGCAGGTGAAGCTCAAACCCGGTAAGAGTGCCAGGAGAGTATAGGAATGGCTAGAGCTCGTACGAGTAAGGGCATGCGCAAGGTGCGCCACGCCAGAGTGCGTAAAAAGATTCACGGGACTACCGCCAGGCCCAGGCTTTCCGTCTATCGCAGCCTGAACCACGTCTACGTCCAGGTAATCGACGACGAGCAGGGCAAGACGCTGGCGGCCGCCTCGAGCCTGGAGAGCGCCGTCAAGGGGCAAAAAAACGGCAAGCTCAAGACCGAGGTCGCCAAGATGGTCGGCACCCTAATATCGGAACGCGCCAAGGAGAAGGGTATAACAACCATCGTGTTCGACCGAGGCGGCTATCTGTACCATGGCAGGGTCAAGGCCCTCGCCGAGGCCGTCCGTGAAGGAGGTCTGGTTTTCTAGATGACTTCAGAAGTAGAACGAGCCGTAATTGATAGGGAAGGTCGCCAGGAGCTACCCCTAACAGAGCGAGTCGTAAAGATCTCCAGAGTCGCCAAGGTCGTCAAGGGCGGTCGCCACCTCAGCTTTAACGCCATCGTGGTGGTCGGTGACATGGAGGGCCGCGTAGGCATCGGCATGGGCAAGGCCGACGCAGTACCGGACGCCGTCAGGAAGGGCACGACGGCCGCAAAGAACAATATCATCACGGTGACCATGCAGGACAGCACCATACCTCACGAAATCACCACGAAGTACGTGGGCTCGATAGTAATGCTCAAGCCCGCAGCCCCAGGGACTGGGGTGATAGCGGGAGGCGCCGTCAGGGCCGTTGTTGAGCTGGCAGGCATCAAGGACATACTCACGAAGGTCCGGCGAAGCACGAATCCGGTCAATGTAGTCAAGGCGACCTTCAACGGGCTCAGCCAGCTCAAGGACCCCAAGGAGCAGTACCGAAGGCGCATGCAGCTTGTGGAAGCCGGCAAGGAGCGTGAGCGTGAAAGAGAGCGCGCGCGCCAGCGGCAGGCGCAGCGCAGAGCAGCGGCCCAGCAAGGTAATTCGTAACGATCGTGGACTACAGAAATGGCTAAGCTAAAAGTCAAGTGGAAGATAAGCACCATCGGTTTTGCGCGGGACCAGCGACGCACGATAGAGGCGTTGGGACTTCACAGGCTTAACCACGTGGTCGAGCACGAAGATACGCCCTCTATCCGAGGCATGATCTTCAAGGTACGACACCTGGTCGAGGTCGAAGAGGTCGGCGCTTGATCTTCGAGGCCCGCGATTCGCGCACCTCTTGATGTGACGCAAATTCTTTAACAGGATTGCATAAGGCGATGCAGCAACATAATCTCAGGCCGCCCAAGGGCGCAAGAAAAAATCGCAGGCGCGTGGGCCGGGGCGACAGCAGCGGCTACGGAAGCTACTCCGGAAGGGGCATGAAGGGGCAGAAGTCCCGCACCGGCGGCGGCGTTCGCCCGAGTTTCGAGGGCGGACAGTTGCCGCTTTCGAAGAAGCTGCCCAAGATCCGCGGCTTCACAAACATCTTCCGGAAGAGATACTCCGTAGTAAATGTAGATAGACTTGCGGTGTTCCCGTCCGAGTCCGAGGTAACGCCCGAGGCGCTAAGCGACGCCGGGATACTCAGGAGCCTCAAAAACCCCGTAAAGATACTCGGACGTGGGGAGCTGAACGTCCCGCTGGTCGTGTCGGCCCACAAGTTTTCGACTTCGGCGCGGCATCAGATCGAGGCCGCTGGTGGTAGTGTGAGGGAGATCGGGTAATGCGCCAGACCCAGGCCGCAAGGGCGTCACAGGTATCACGGCCGCAGCTCATACAGTCCATGATCGACGCCATGCGGGTCCCGGACCTGCGCGGCAAGATTCTCTTCACCCTGGCGATCCTCGTGGTCTTCAGGTTCGTGGCCCACGTACCCGTACCCGGTGTGGACACTAATGCGCTCGCCCAGGCCTTTCAGTCGCAGGCGCTGTTAGGATTCCTCGACCTCTTTAGCGGCGGCGCCCTCGCGAATCTCAGCGTGGCGGCGCTAGGCGTTTATCCGTATATCACCGCCTCCATCGTGATGCAGATCCTGGTGCCGGTGATTCCCAGCCTCAAGGCCCTTTCGCAGGAGGGCGAGTACGGGCGCCAGCGGATAAATCAGATGACGCATTGGCTGGCGGTCCCCATCGCGTTTCTGCAATCGTGGGGCCAGCTTACGCTTCTGCAGCAATCGGGCGTGCTGCCGACGATTAGCCTCGGTTTCAACATGCCGACTCTGGCGATGGTGCTTTCAATGGTCGCGGGAACCATGTTCCTGGTCTGGCTAGGGGAGCTCATTACCGAGCGGGGCTTAGGCAACGGAATCTCGCTCATCATATTTGGTGGCATCGTCGCACGCTTCCCGCAGATTGTCGGTCAGGGCTTCCTCGAGACCGACCAGACCGCGGGGCTGCTTCTCCTGGTGGTTCTTGGTCTCATCATCATCTACCTGATCGTGATGTTCACGGAGGCCCAGCGAAGGGTACCGGTGCAGTACGGACGCAGCGTGTTTCGCGGAGGTCGGATGCAGCGGCAATCGGGATCGACCTTCTTGCCGTTGCGCGTGAACTCCGCGGGTATGATACCGCTGATCTTCGCCTTCTCCATAATCATATTGCCCGGCACCATAGCCAGCTATTTCAGAAATCCGCTGAGCGACGACTTTTTCTCGAGGTTGGCCAGGTTCTTCGCCAACACATTGGACCCGACGAACTTTCCCTACTGGGCGGGCGTCTTCATACTGGTGGTGTTGTTCACGTTCTTCTATACGCTCGTCATTTTTCAGCAACAGAACCTGTCCGAGAACCTTCAGCGCAACGGCGGCTTCATCCCCGGTATTCGACCGGGCCGGCCAACGCAGGAGTATCTGACGAGGGTCTTGATCAGAATCACTTGGGGTGGCGCACTGTTCTTGGGCATAATTGCCATAATCCCCTTTTTCGTGACGCAAGCAACTGACGTGCGATCGCTTACACTGAGCAGCACCAGCCTGCTGATTATGGTGGGCGTGGCATTGGACACGATGAGGCAGCTGGAAGCGCAGCTGCTGATGCGCAACTACGAGGGGTTCATCAGATAGATTTCGGACCTTCGTAAATGGATTTGAGGGGACCAACATATTGAAGGTAATCCTATTGGGTCCGCCGGGCGCTGGGAAAGGTACGCAGGCGGTCCGCATAGCGGAGGTGCTCAAGGTCACGCGGGCGGCGTCGGGAGACCTGTTTCGGGAGAACCTGAGCAAGGGCACGGAGTTGGGCAAACTGGCACAGACCTACATGAGCCGTGGAATCCTGGTGCCCGACGACGTTACAATCGGCATGGTCAACGCCTGGATAAATGCGAAGGAACAGGCGGGAGGTTTCGTCCTGGACGGCTTTCCGAGAAACCTTCATCAGGCGGAGGCCTTCGAAAAGCAGCTCGACGGCAAGGGTGGACTGGATAAGGCCCTTTACATTAACGTCTCGAAGGATGAGCTGGTCAGAAGGCTTTCGGGCAGATTGACATGTCGAAACTGCCAGACGCCTTATCACATCAGCATCTCGCCACCCAAGGAAGAGGGTGAGTGCGATCGCTGCGGCGGCGAAGTCTATCAGCGCGCCGACGACAAACCAGAGGTCGTCGAGACGCGCATCCGGGTCTATCTGAGCGAGACCTCTCCCCTGGTCGACTTCTATCGAGAGGCCGGGTTGTTGGCTGAGGTCAACGGCGAGGGCACGATTGAGGAGGTTGGCGACGCCCTCATCGCCGAAATAACCTGATCGAATTATTTACCCCGCGATAGTCGCGACGTTAACAGACCGGGAATCTCGAGAGAGGCACGGTTCGACCGCAGAGGAGTCGGGAAATGTTTCCCAAAGCCAGAGGCTTTTACTATAATATGTCATGTATTCTGATTCATGTGGTTACCGTCCTGATATAATATGTCTTTAACCAGACAACCAAGCGGGATTACTATCAAATCGAAGAAGGAGCTGGAGCTGATGCGCCGGGCCGGCGCAGTCGTGGCACAGGTGAAGGTGCTGATCCGGGATGCGATCAGGCCCGGCATAACGACGGGCGAGCTGGACAAGATCGCGGAGGATGAGATCAGGCGAGCCGGTGCGACTCCCTCCTTCAAGGGATATTTGGGCGTGGGCACGACCCCTTTTTCGGGCACGATTTGTACGTCTATCAACCATGAGATCGTCCATGGAATACCGGGGAACATAGTGCTCGCCGAGGGTGATATTCTGAGCGTGGACGTCGGAGCCATTGTCGAAGGCTTCCACGGCGACAGCGCATTCACGGCCGGCGTTGGTGAGATAGATGAGAAGGCGGCGGGACTCATCGACGCCACCAGAGAGTCCTTGAGGCTCGGCATAGCGCAGGCCAGAGCTGGGGCCAGGGTCGGTGACATATCCAGCGCCGTGCAGACGTACGCCGAGAGTCAAGGCTATGAGGTCGTGCGACAGTACGTCGGCCACGGCATCGGAAGGGCCCTGCATGAGGAGCCGCAGGTGCCGAACTACGGGATGGCCGGCCGGGGTCCGCTGCTAAAAAAGGGTATGGCGATCGCAATTGAACCCATGCTCAACATCGGTACGTGGGAGACGGAGCAGCTTGACGACGGTTGGACGGTCGTCACCGCCGACGGAAGTCTTTCCGCCCACTTTGAGGATACGATAGCCATCACTGAAGACGGTGTCGAGGTGCTGACCACACCCGACGGGTATGTTTTCTAAAGGAGTCTGAATGGCAAAAAAGGAAGCCATTGAGGTAGAGGGTACGGTGACCGAGTCGCTGCCGAACGCCAGCTTCAGAGTAGAGCTGGCCAACGGCCACGAGGTTCTCGCTTACGTATCCGGTAAGATTAGACTTCACTTTATCAGGGTGCTGCCCGGCGATCGGGTGCTGGTGGAGCTGTCTCCGTACGACCTGACCCGGGGCAGGATAACCTATCGCTTCAAGTAGCTCGCCCAGCTACTCTGAGTAGTAGAATTAGGCAGACACGGGTAGGGCAAAGCCTGGTAGTAGGCTCGTCGTGCCACACGAACAATGGAAGGATCTAAGACATGAAGGTTTCGGCCTCGGTGAAAACAAGGTGCGCCAAATGCCGCGTAGTCAGGCGGCACGGCCGGGTACTGGTCATATGCGAGAATCCCAGGCACAAGCAGCGTCAGGGCTAAACACGAGGGGGCGATCATGGCGATAATTTCCGGGGTAAACATCCCCGACAACAAACGCGTCGAGGTCTCTCTTACCGGGATCTTCGGCATTGGCCCGTACCAGGCCAAAGACATAATCGATAAGGCCGGCATCATCGGAAATCCTCACGTCAGGGACCTCGAGGACCGGGACCTTAGCCGTATCAGGGAGATCGTCGAGCGAGAGAAGACCGTCGAGGGAGACCTTAAGCGCGACATCAATCAGAATATACGCAGGCTAATGGATATCGGAAGCTACAGGGGTCTGCGTCACCGCCGTGGGCTGCCCTCAAGGGGTCAGCGCACGCGCACCAACGGCCGCACCAAACGGGGCAGGCGTCAGACAGTGGCCGGCCGCAGGCACACGGTAGCCAAGAAGTAACAGCCGTCATATAGAAGGGACCAAAACATGGCGAGGAGACCTCGAACGCGGCGCCGGGAGCGCAAGTCCATTCCCGTTGGAAGGGCCTATATACAGTCTACCTTCAACAACACCGTCATCACTCTTACAGACCCGGCGGGCAACGTGATCAGCTGGGGAAGTGCGGGCACCGTCGGCTTCAAGGGTTCGCGAAAGTCCACGGCATTTGCGGCTCAACGTGCGGGCGAAGACGCGGCGCGTAAGGGCATGGAGCATGGCCTGAGACAGATCGAGGTCTACGTAAGGGGACCCGGAGCGGGAAGAGAGGCGGCGATAAGGTCACTTCAGGCCGCGGGCCTTTTTGTAACGACCATACGAGACGTCACGCCCATTCCCCACAACGGGTGCAGGCCGCCTAAAAGGAGGCGCGTGTAGAAGGCAGAGGAGTTACAGGAAGAGCACCGGTGCGGCAGAGCCCAAGGAGGCTTCCAGAGCGGAAGCTTGGAGACCTGTTAAACGAAACGTTCGCCGTTTACGGTCGCAGCTTTCGCGACATCGTCATATTACTGGCGATAATACAGGTACCCGTCAGCATCGTAGCCCAGCTTATGGGTGAGACCATTACCGGCTTCGTGATAGTCGGATTCGTTAGCGCCATGGGCAACGGCATCGTATACGGCGCAGTAGCGCACGCTACGGGTCAGAGTTACTTTGACAATAGAATAGGCGTCAAGAGATGCTATCAGAGAGTCGGGTGGCGACTGATCTCGATCTTGTTGCTCAGCCTGGCCCCAGCCGCTGTCCTAGGAGGTGTCTTAGGGCTGGCCCGGATCGAAAGCGACCTCACGGCATTTCTGATATTTCCGGCACTGGGCCTTCTTATCTACCTCATATATTGGGGCATTGCGGTCCCCTCGATCATCTTCGAAGGCCATAAGGCCGTCGAAGCACTGAAACGCAGTTATCTTTTGATCAAGGGCCACTGGTGGAGGGTATTTGGCATCAACATGGTCTTTGGGCTGGTGGCTTTGGGACTCGTCATCGTGGTCTCTCTGCCATTCGCCATCGCGGCCGGGATGGCAATGGGAGACGGCGAGGAAGCTAATCTGGCTTCAACGATAATGGAATTTCTCGCAGCCACAGCGACCTCGGTGCTTGTACTGCCGGTGATATTCATAGCAGGCACGTTGTTATATTACGATCTGAGAGTGAGAAAAGAAGGCTTTAATATGGATAGGCTGTCCCAAGAGATGGGTATTGCTCAGATATAGGAAACGGCCCGTTTTTGGGGCGATCTGACTGTCGTTTTTTATAAGATTCTGATGGAGGTCAGCAACTAGGCGAACATGGCAAGATATACAGATGCAAGCTGCCGACAGTGCCGCCGCATAGGCGAGAAGCTGTTCTTAAAAGGCGAACGCTGCTATTCCCCCCGATGCGCCATCGAGCGAAGGAGGCGTACGCCCGGCGACAGAATCCCCCGTCGCAGGCGGTCGTCCGACTGGGCGCTTCAGCTGCGGGAAAAGCAGAAGGCCCGATTCACCTACGGCGTCCTGGAGCGACAGTTCAGGAACTACTTCGAAATGGCCCGGGAACGTCCTGGAATTACGGGCGATATTCTCCTACAATTATTGGAGAGCCGGTTGGATAACGTAGTTTATAGACTGTCCTTTGCGGATTCTCGGAAGCAGGCCCGCCAGCTCGTAAACCACGGACATTTCAGGGTCAACGATCGTCGAATGGATATACCTTCCTATCTCATTCAGCCGGGCGACGTCATCACATGGAAATCGGTTAACGGCTCCGTGCCCGAATATGTTCAGCTGCTCACGGAGGGCCTCCCAAAGAGGCCCGTGCCCAGCTGGCTTCGACTGGATGTAGGCGCCCTCACAGGTGAAGTTGCATCGTTTCCTGAAACTACGGAGATCGACACCGGCATTGACGCGCGGCTGATCGTGGAATTCTATTCGAAGTAGCGATTGTATTGATAGTCGCCTCCAAAATTGGAGGCCCTTATGAGAAATTGGTCAAAGGCTCGATTCAACAAGGGAGTGGAGTAGGTTCATATGGTGCTTGAATTACAGAGCTTTACGTCTCGCGAGCAGGTCGAAGAAGAAGAGGAAAAGATACCCAGTCCTCAGATTACGGTCGTCGAGGCCGACGAGCGTTACGGCAAGTTTACCGTGGAGCCGCTGGACCAGGGCTACGGCATGACCCTGGGCAACCCGCTCAGGCGTGTGCTGTACAGCTCCTTGACCGGCACGGCAGTTACCTGGGTAAAGATTGACGGGGTTCTCCACGAGTACGCCACAATCCCTCACGTCAAAGAGGAGGTCTCCGAGTTTTTGCTCAACATCAAGAACCTCCGCCTCAGCTCGGAGGTCGACCGGCCGGGCAAGCTCCGCCTGGAAGTCGCGGGCGAGGGAGACGTTAGCGCCGCCGACATCATGGCATCCTCCGATTATGAGATCGTCAATCCCGAGCTCCATCTGGTCACGCTAGACTCTGCCGAGGCGAAGCTGTCGGTCGAGTTCAACGTGGAGCGAGGCAAAGGATACGAGGTCGCGACCAGCGGCGAGGGTCAGCCCATCGGGGTTCTGCCGGTAGACGCGGTGTTCACGCCAATTCGAAAGGTAAACTTCCGTGTGGAGAACACCCGGGTAGGCCAGAGGACGGACTTCGAACGGCTGGTCATCGAGCTCTGGACCGACGGCTCCATCGAACCCATCGAGGCCATGCGGCAGGCGGGCAATATCCTGTCTAACCAGTTTTTCCTGTTCGCACACGTGCAGACCGATACGACCGACCCCGCAGCAGCCGCGCACATGCCTATAATGGATCCCACCAAATACAACGTCACGGTGGAGCGCATGAACCTTACTTCTCGCACGCTCAACTGCCTGAAGCGAGCGGGGATAAACAAGGTGGGCGAAATTCTCGAGATGAACAGAGCGGAGCTGCTACGCATCCGAAACTTCGGCGAAAAGTCGTACAATGAGCTCTTCGACCGACTGCGGGAGATGGACCTCCTGCCGCCGGAGCTCGATCCCGAGAGCAACGTAAATGGCACCGGCGCCGTTGACGAGGAGACCGAAGCGCCTGCATCCGAAGAGGAGAGCAAGGCTGGCGAATAATGCGACACAAACTATCTGGAAGAAAGCTTAACCGCCCGACCGCTCACCGATTGCTCATGCTGCGCGGCCTCACGGCGGACCTGATTCGGTATGAGTCCATCAAGACCACCGAGGCCAAGGCGCGCGAAGTGCGGAGAATGACCGAGAAGGCCATTACACAGGGCAAATCGGGTACGCTGCATCGCCGACGCCAGGCGAGCGCGTTCCTTAACGACAAGGGCGTCGTGAAGAAGCTTTTCGACGAGCTGGCCACGAGATACGAAGACCGCCCGGGCGGCTACACGAGAATGGTCAAGCTGGGCCCCAGAAAAGGGGACGCGGCTCCCATGGCCGTCATAGAGCTCATGCCGTAGCGAATGGTCGTGCGAAATGCGGCTGGCCTTAATAGTTGAGTACGAGGGGACTGCCTACAACGGGTTCCAGCTCCAGGCCAACGCCCCCTCGATACAGGAGGAGATCGAAAAAGCTATAGGACATCTGACGGGGGAACGCGTCAGGGTCAAGGGTGCGGGAAGAACGGACGCCGGCGTGCACGCCAGGGGTCAGGTCGTAGCCTTCGACACGGAGTCCGAGCACTCGCCCGAGACGTTCGTGAAGGCTATGAACCACTACCTGCCCGACGACATAGCGGTCCGGCAAGGGCACCGTGTTAGCGACGACTTCGACCCCAGACGGCATGCCGTCAGCCGGACATACCGATACTCCGTCGTGAGGAGCCCGACTCCCTCGCCGCTGATGCGGAAGCAGGCCTGCATCGTTAGTGAAGGGCTTGATGTCCCGTCCATGCGAGAGGCTGCCCGCATGTTGGAGGGTGAGCACGACTTTCGAAGGTTCGCGGGTCCGCTGGAGCAAGAGGGCGCAAGCACCATCAGGCGCATCGAAGTGGCCTCGATTATCGAAGACAAGGAAATACTGAAGTTCGATTTTGTCGGCAATGCGTTCCTGCCTCACCAGGTGCGCCGAATGGCGGGAGCGCTGTTGGATGTAGGCAGAGGTAGAATAAAGCTATCTGATTTTGAAAAAATCGTCGATGGAAAGTGTGGTGGCGTGGTGGCGCATTCGTTGCCGCCACAGGGGCTTTGCCTGATGAAGGTGACCTACCCGGACTTTCCTCCCAAGGTTGGTGAGTAGAAATGGTGACAGGCACGAAACCGTATCAGACGCGGGCGTCTGAACTCAATCCCATGTGGCACGTTGTCGACGCGGACGGGAAGACCCTGGGCAGGATCTCGACGGAGATCGCAGTCCTGCTTCAGGGCAAGCATAAGCCCATTTACGTGCCGCATATGAACACGGGCGACTTTGTCGTAGTGGTGAACGCGGAGAAGATCCACGTTACCGGCAAGAAGCTCGAGCAGAAGATGTACTATCGGCACAGTGGCTATCACGGGGGGCTGACGGAGCGTACGCTGGCGCAGGTACTGGATAAGACTCCTATCAGAGTGATCCAGCACGCCGTCAAGGGCATGTTGCCCAAGAGTGCGCTGGGGCGTCGAATGCTATTGCGGCTCAAGGTGTACGCAGGCCCGGAGCATCCCCATGAAGCCCAGATCAAGGGAAGCCAGAGGGCTCAGGAGGACGCCGTTGCGTCGCAGCCGGGCCAGGATTCGCAGGAGGCCTAAGTGACAACCCAACAGTACTACTACGCCATCGGCAGAAGAAAGACCGCCGTGGCACTGGTCAGATTATTCATGGAGAGCGGCCCCATCGTCGTGAACGGCAAGCCCGTGGAAGAGGCCTTCCCCTGGGATACATGGCAGAGCCACATCACGGAGCCGTTCAAGGTCACTAATACGGGTAGCCAGTTCAGGGTAGTGGCCAAGGTGACCGGCGGAGGCGTCGTAGGTCAGGCCGGCGCACTCAGGCACGGCATCTCCAGGGCGCTATTGGTAGCGGACCCGAGCCTGAGGCCGACCCTGAAGAGTGCCGGACTTCTCACCAGGGATTCCAGGGAGAAGGAGAGCAAGAAATACGGACTGAAGCGGGCCCGGAAGGCGCAGCAGTACACCAAGCGCTAGACCTCGACATTCGCGAGAGCTAAAAAGCCTTCAAACCTCTGAGGGCTTTTTAGTTTGCGGACTTATTCCCCGTGCTTCTTCGGGACCCGTAGGGCTCTATACCCCATCGGCCAAGGGCCGGGGGTCGCAGCGAGGGCCATATTGCCTTTCCGTGTATAATATCGAAGCAAGCCTCTCAACCCTCTGGATGACCAAGCAAAATGAGCCCACCAAGTTCTCGATCGCGAAATTCAGCCACCCAGGGCGCCCGCCTCTCCATGGCCACGGAGAACTATCTGCTTACAATTTTCCGTCTAGAGGAGCGCGATTTCCGCGTGACGCCCAGCCAGCTGGCGGAACAATTGAAGATGCTGCCGGTAACCGAAGGGGTTGGCACTTCCCTACCCTCCGTGGGCGGCATGATCCGCCGGATGGCCCGCGAAGGGCTGGCCGAAAGCGGGCCCAACAAGGACGTGGTGCTGACGAAGAAGGGGCGGCAGGCCGCCGAGATGATCGTGCGGAGACACCGGCTCGCCGAAAGGCTCGTCGTGGACCTGCTGGGAATCGATCTGCAACGAGCCCACATCGAGGCGCATCTCCTGGAGCACGCAATATCGGAGGAGCTGGAGAAGAAGATCGCGCAGCGCCTGGGAGGGCCTACGACGTGTCCGTTCGGGCATCCCATACCCGGCAGCTCCTACGTCCCCAATAAGGACAGCACCTCTCTGGACAAGGCCACCACGGACCAGAGGCTTGTCATCGACAATGTGCCGGAGGACGATCAGGACCTGCTGGAATACCTGGTGAGGCACCGTCTCCTCCCGGGACAGAAGATCACCGTCAAGGAGGCCGCGCCTGCACGAGGCGTGCTGACTCTACAGGTGGATAGCGAGGAGGTCGTGTTTAGCTACGACATCGCCTCCATGATCATGGCTTATCCGGAGTCCTAGGTCTGAGGCGCTGGTTAACGCAACCTGGACCTTCACCTGCCATCCGTGAGACCGGAGAAGGCATCAGAGTTTGACGTAGCCTACGCCCTTGTCGACCTGAATCTCCGTGCCGTATGGCTTCGACAGCCGCTGCAGGCGCTCAAGCGTCTTCCGGCCATCGTCCGGCCCCGCCAGCAAGGGACGTCCGCGCTGCGCCCTGGGAGCGTCGTGGCCCAGGACTACGGGGTGCAGGGTCAAGCCGGCCAGCTCCTTGCTCTTGAACTCGCACTCCACGACGAAGCTCTCCCAGTATATGGGGTCGCTGGGAAAGCCTCGGGTATCGTTCTCGCTTCGGGCGTCGTAGAAATCGGCGGGCGTGGCATCCGGGGCCAGCTTTACCTGATCGAAGTTGTACGAGGGCTGCCAGCGCACGGTGTCGTTCTGGAAGATGAAGTTGCCAAGGCTGTACAGGATGGGCTTGCCCTTGTAGATCTCGATGCCCCTCGTGACGTGGGGTCCATGCCCAAAAAACATATCGGCGCCCTCGTCGATCGCCGCTCTCGCAAAGGCCTCGAGGAAGGCGGGCGGCTCGTCCCGATGCTTGCCGCTCTCGTGACAGTGGACGGAGACGATCACCCAGTCGGCCATGCGTCTCGCGTCGTTAATCCACTTTAGATTGCCCTTGAGGTCGCTGCTGTTCAGCTTAGTCTCGACCTTGAACTCCTCGCCCAGCTGGAAGCGGTCCCCCATGAAGTGAAACTCGGTATCGGTGTCCTCGGGAATGGCTCCGGACCATCGAAACCGCCGCAACGCCTCCTTTTGGGCCTCCAGGCCAAGGCTTGCGCTGATTCGACGCAGCTCATCGAAGGCCGTCCTATCCACCGTGTTGTGCGTGTTGAACCTGAGCGGATTTAGGCCCGGCCGCCCTTTGAGATCGGGACGCTGGTCCAGGGCCCTTCCACCGTCGGAGAAGGTCGACGAGGCCGATATGAGCGCGACACGGCCCTTCGGCGTTTCTAGATATCCGGGAGCGCCGGCCTCGCTGAGATTCTGGCCGGTGCCCGCGTACACCAGGTTGCTCGCCTTCAGGTGCCTCAGATTTGTAAGCACCCCGCTTTCGCCATAATCGTAGCTATGATTGTTGGCACACGAGACGAGGTTGATGCCGGCCCACTCAAGTTCGGCCAGGTTTCTGGGGTCGGAGCCCGTGTAGGTACCCCCGGCCTGTCCCGGTGAGTGCTCAAACTCATGCATCAACATTTCCAGGTTGGTAAAGCCAACGTCCGCGTCCCGAAACAGCTTCACGAGGCTCATGAAAGGCTCCTCGCGAAAGACCGAAAGCTTGCGAGTAATCATGGTGTCCCCGCCGGCCACGACGGTGATGTCTCCTGAATGGGCCTCGTAGAGCATATTGGTCTCCTCGCAAGTGAGGGCCCCGATATGATCGGGGCCCTCTTAATACAGTCCGTTTATCGCCATGCGCGTGCACGCTGCCGCAATAAACGGCAAAACCTGATCTAATATTACTCCTCGGCAGATTATACCCGATGCGTCTCCTGATGCGTCTCGGTGTTTTCTGATTCGTCGTGGGGAACGTACTCGGCAGCGAGTATGCCCATTACGACCGAGTCGAACCTTGAACCCTCGTGAGGTCGACTCTTGCGGAGCGTACCCTCATGCACGAACCCCAGATGTCGGAACATCTGCAATGCGGCCGTATTGTATTCGGGTATATCCGCCCAGACGCGATAGAGCTTGAACTCGTTGAACGCCAGGTTAAGCGCCTCGATCATGGCCGACGTTCCGAAGCCCTTATGCCACTGGTCTTTGCGGCCGATCAGCACAGATACCTGCCCATCGCCCAGCGACTCCTCGATGGCCAGGTGGACTTCACCGATGTGCCCTTCCTCCTCCGTATAGATGGACAATATCCTGTGCTCGGGGTCACTGAACACGTGCAGCCATTCCTCGTCCGAAACGTTCTCCATCTCGGTCGGATGGTAGCCCAGATGGGCGGGGTCGCCATAGGAGTAGCGCCCGAACCAGTTTTCCGACACCTCTTCGTCCTCAAGCCACAGGCGAATACGCGACACGTCCTCTCTGGAGACCGACTTCAATACCACGGTTTGCTGAGGCATAATCATCCTCCTTCATAGGCGGCAATTACACTTTGCCTGATTCCCAGCGACGAACACTCCAATACCCGACCCGTCGAGTTTGAGGCTATACTAGCAGATTATGCTCATGCGGCTCAATGCAGACTGGTTCAAGGTATAAAATTCCTGTAACCGAATATCGGAAGCCGCCCTCGCTAATCGCCCATGTTGCTCGACGTTTATATGAAGGCCATGCTTGTGACGTTCCCTTCCGAACTGTATGATTGGACGCGCAGCCGGCCATGGAGAAAACCCCCAAATGGAGCTAGGACTTAAGGATAAGGTCGCCATCGTAGGCGGAGGGAGCAGAGGGCTCGGCCGCGCATGTGCCCTTGGCCTTTCGAGAGAGGGGACCCGTGTTGCCATCTGTAGCAGAAACCTCGAGGCGCTAACGAAGGCGGCCGGCGACATGAGCGCCGAAACGGGCGTGGAGGTGCTTCCCGTAGCGGGCGACCTGTCCACCCTCGAAGGCGTGCAGAGGCTGATATCGCAGACTGTCGACCACTTCGGCAGACTCGACATCATGGTGAACAATTCCGGCGGACCTCCCGCGGGAAGCGCACAGGGCGCCGGGGAAGAGCTCTGGGCACAGGCGATACAGATGTCTCTGCTATTCTTCGCTCGAATGAGTCGTGAGGCCCTGCCCCATCTACGAAAACAGGGCGGCGGCCGCATAATTAACATCTTCGCAAGCTCCGTCAAACAGCCCATCGAAAATCTGATGCTCTCTGCCGCCACGAGACTGGGAGCCCTTGGCTTCTCGAAGACCCTCGCCGACGAGGTGGCCAGGGAAAACATCCTGGTCAATAATATCGCGCCGGGATACCTCATGACGGACCGCATGATGGAGGTCGTCGAAAGTCGGGCCAGGTCCGAGAACATCCCTGTGGACGAGGCCATGAACGGGCTCACCAGCATGATCCCCATGGGCCGAGTGGGTCGGCCGGAGGAGCTGGCGAACCTCGTGGTCTTTCTCGCCTCCGACGCCGCCAGCTATATCACCGGCGCGACCATACAAGTGGACGGCGGCGTGATCCGGTCCATGATTTAGGAAATATCTTAATTTGGCCATGTGTCAGTCCAGATGAGAAGAGTTCTCTCTGGCAGAGGGTATAGGTGATGTGCCCCAGGAACAAAAAGCCTAGGGCCGCCGAGCTGGCACAAGGCGTCCGCCTTTTTGAGATAATTTCTTAGGTCGGAACTCTCGGTCAGGAACGGAGTCTGAAGCTCAATGCCATTTTCAGACGTAGTCGAACAGGCGCAGGGGTACATGCAGGGCCAGGAACTTGCAGGCTGGCTCCTGTACGACTATCGAGGCATGAACCCCATCTTGTGGGACACGCTGGGGCCGGTCCCTCACGTCACCCGGCCCTGCTGGCTATGGATACCCTCGCGGGGCTCGCCGCAGCTTCTGGTCAGCTACGTTGACCAGGGACGGTTCGGCCACCTGGGAATCGAGACGGCCCTGTTCGTCGGGCGAGACGACATGGTCGACAAGCTGGGAGGGCTGCTGACCGGAGCGGGCACGATAGCCATGGAGTATTCCCCCGGAGGCGCCCTGCCCAGGGTCTCCAAGGTGGACGCGGGCACACTGGAGCTCGTGCGCGGCCTCGGCGTGGAGGTGGTCTCATCTGCTGACCTGCTTCAGTACGCGACGCAGCGATGGGACGAAGCTCAGCTGGAGACTCACCTCGTTGCAGCCAAAAAGCTCAGCGTCATCGTGCAGCAGGCCTTCGGGTACATCGGCGAGAACCTTGCCGGCTCACCAACGGAGCACGACGTCGCTGAATTCATCAGGGGCAGGTTTTCGGAAGAGGGCCTGGAGGTCACCGACGGGCCGACCGTCGCCGTGAACGAGCACGCGTCGGACCCGCACTTCGACCCGTCGCCGGAGAACAGCTCGATTATCAAGGGGGGCGACTGGGTGCTGATAGACCTTTGGACGCGCCTGCCGGACCCGGATGCGATGTTCGGGGACATCACCTGGACGGCGTACGTCGGCGACGCGGTCCCGCCAAAGCACCAGGAGGTCTTCGACGCCGTCATAGGCGGCCGAGACGCCGCCGTCGAGCTGATGGAGCAGGCCTTCAAGGACGGGCGGACGCTGCAGGGGTGGGAGCTGGACAGGGCCGCGAGAGACTACATTTCACGCGCGGGCTACGGCGACTACTTCAACCATCGCCTGGGCCACAGCCTTGGTAGGGAGGTCCACAGCAACGCCGTCAACCTGGACGACTGGGAGACCCACGACACCCGTCCGCTCATACCGGGTATCGCGGTTACCATCGAGCCCGGCATATACCTGCCGGAGTTCGGCGTGCGCTCGGAGATAGACGTCTTCATCTCGGATAACGGACCTCAGGTCACGACCGAGATGCAGCGCTCCGTGGTGCTGATTCAGTCCTGAGCAAGGCCGCCGGCAAACAGCCTTTGGCCCTTTCCATTACGGGAAATCCTAGCTGTCTGATGCGCTCGCCAGCTGGTTTGCAGTCTTCGGCAGTTTAACCATGGCGAAAATCAGGACGGCCGCCAGAACGGTAAAGCCCGCGAATACGAAGGCGTTCCTCGTCTGGCTGGCGTCGACGATGATGCCCGCGACGAAGGGCGCGATCGTTCCGAAGAATCCTGCGCCATAGATGAGCGAGACGACCGTGGACTGCGATTCTCCCTTGCCAACGTCCATGGCGGCGGCGATGAAGATGGAGTGCAAAGAGTACTGGAACGCTCCCATGGCTCCCACCACGAGTATCAGCTGCAGGCCGGGGTCTGCGTATCTCAGAGCGATGTATAGCAGCCCCAGCGCGGTCGCCGCCGGAATCAACACGACCTTCCGCCCGTATTTGTCCGATAACGATCCCATGATCGGCTGCGCGCCCACGCCGACAACCTGAGCGCTCGCCATGAACAGCCCTACCTCGAAGGGCGAGTACCCCAGGTCTTTCAGGAGGTACAGGGGCAGAAAGGTGTTTACTGCGCTCTGGCCCATGCTTCTCAGGCCCGTAATCGCCACGAGGCCAATCATCGCTTTTTGTCGCAGCAGTCCGAACAGCCCCGAAAAATAGTCGCCGAAGGACCTGGTGCTCTCATCCTCGGTGGGAATCTTCCGCATCATGAAGTAGACGGCGACCGCCACTATAATTGCAGGGATGAGTGACAGGTGAAGAATCAGCCTCCAGCCGACCGCGGTAAATACCAGGCCCGCCAGAAGGGCTCCGGTCAGGACCGGGCCGATGAGGTTACCCACGCTCCCGCCCGTGCCGTGAAGGGCGATCATGAAACCGCGTTTGTCCGGGAACTTGCGGGATAACGACGCTATTGCGGGGGGATGATAGAAGGAGGGACCTATCCCAATTACCAGCATGGCGGCAAACATGTACCAGTAGCTTGGGGCGCTCCCAAGGGCATATTGTGAAATGCCTATGAGCGCCAATGACAGCGCCAGCATGAGACCGGACTTGCCCGCAAACCTGTCGCCCAGGTAGCCGGCTCCCATGGTGCTCACGCCGCTTGTAATTCGCTGTGCCGTGGATAGGGCCCCAAATTGCGCGCCGCTGAGGCCCAGGCTAACTCCGATCGCAGGAAGTATCGATACCTGCAGCGCGGAGTTGAAAATGTGCTTTATCGCGTGTCCTGTGATTACTGTCGCCGCCAGCTTGTTGCGGCCCTGCCGTACCTCCGGAGAAACTATGATCGCCTTCACCGATCGGACTGACAAATTCGGCTCACCTCACCACTCGATTAAATCCTCACCAATTATACACGAAGTTTTATTCTGGAAACGTATTTGTTTATTACCCTGCGTCAGCTTGGAAAGCCCTGCAGCGTCAGAATTGAGTAGTGAGGCGTGCATTAAATGTTTTATATGCGTTATTTATTACGCAAATATATTCGGCATGGTGTCTTTCGCCAAAATCATGAATTTAGTTGTTGAGCCAGCCGTTCGCCAGTACGTATAGAGACGTACGCTCCCATCTCAATATCGGTATTGCCGTATTCGGACGAAGTATCGTAGAGTGTTTCCAGGTCCTGGGTTCGGACTACAATCTATGGAGGCGTGGACATGGCAAGCCCTTTATATAGCTACGTGGCCGATATGCTGGAGATCGAATCCCAGGTAGAAGAGGCCCTCGATCAAGTTTCAGACCTAGTGGGAAATCGAGCAGAGGTCTCCGACGCGATTGGCAAGTTACGTACAATGGCCAAGGGCCAGCGAGATAAGCTCGAAGAACGCTTTAAGAGCATTACCGACGGCGACTTCCAAGCGGGAGAGTCGAAAAACAGCACACCCACGACGGTATCCGGCCCAGCGGATAAGGGTGCCAGGCCTTCGACATCCACGGCTTTGCAGGAAATATATGTTGCGTTCAGTCGCGCAGCATTCGGCTACGGCCTGCTCCATACTAGGGCGCATCGCTTCTTCGATGGAACGCCGGAAGGCAGCACCGGTGACATAGCCCAACAACACTCGCAGGCATACACGGAGGCTGCACAGGCCATATTCGAGATGGCCCCGGACATTGCAATACGGGAGCTCGACCAAAAGGGACAACCCTGCATATGCAAATGCCCTTCTTGCAGCCTTGGAATATGCGTCTGCTGGCACACGCATATGGACGATCAACCCGGCGCCCCAGACGATAGAGGCATTCGAATACGAACGCCGAAACCCGAGAGCGAAGCCCAACGAATCGGCCTACGGGACGGTGACGTAGTCTTGACCGTGGCTGGTAAGATCATTGAGTCTTATCAAGACGTGAACCAAGAATTGAATAAGCACGAATCCGGGGACGAAGTCACTTTTCAGATCAAACGTAAGGGCGGCGCTAGCTTCGAAGTCACTGCGACGAGACCCTAGCAGGCAGACTGGAATCACACCGGAAAAGCAAGAGTAGCATCTCCCCCGGAAGGGGACGCTGCCTGTCCATCCAAGAATGGAATTGCCTAGAAGGGCAGCTCCTGACCCAGGCCCTTCTCCTTGGCAAGCTGATAGACGCGCATGCCGGTCGTCACATCCTCGACGGCCAAGCCCTGCGACTCAAACAGGGTGACGTCATCGTCGCCGTTGCGCCCCGGCGTCCTGCCGCCGATGACCTCCGACAGGTTTGCGACCTGCTCCCACCTGATGAGACCGCGCTCTATGGGATATATCAGGTCGCCGCACTCGGCCCTGGCGTTCTCGACGTCGTCCGCGACGATCACGTCCGCCCGTTTGACGGCCTCGTCGTCAAGCTCGCGGCGCATCCAGTGATTGGCTCCGGCGGCGTTGACGTGGACTCCGGGTTGAAGCCACCGGCCCTCCAGAACGGCCTGATTGGAGCTAGTCATCGTGATCACGACGTCGACGTCCCTGACGCACGCCTCGGCGGATTCAGCGGGCGACACCTCGATTCCGAGCCTCTCGCTCATTCGGGAAGCGAATCTTTCCCTGCGCTCGGGCGTCCTGCTGAAGACCTTCGCGCTCCGTATATCCCGCACCTTACACACGGCCTCGAGCTGCGACCGGGCCTGGTATCCCGCGCCGATTACGCCCACCCTCGACGAGTCGTCCCTGGCCATGTACTTCGTGGCCACGCCGCTGGCGGCGCCCGTGCGTACCTGCCCCAGCTCGGACGCCTCCATGATTGTCAGCAGCTCCCCCGTCTCCGTATCCGCCAGGTGTACGTAGAAGCGAACGGGATTGCCCCTGGTCACGCCGTAGGCCTTCAAGCCCATAGCGCCCGCGCCCGGTGCGGCAGCCGTCATGAAATTGAACACGCCCGTAGGAAGCCGGAGGCGTGACCGCGGGCTGTTCGTGGCCTTGCCGTCCGCCATAAGCTGAAAGGCCTGCTCGACCGTCTCAAGCGCAAGGTCCATGGTCAGGACCTGCTTCACGTCGTCTTCCGTTAGGAATAGCGCCACCTGGTTCCCCCTGTGAGTTTAGAATGGAACAAGTGTAGCACGCCTCATTACGCGGACTGTTTTTTCCTCAAGAGGTGCAGCCGGTCTCGGAGAACGCGGCGGCGAAGCTTTGCGAGGGTGAGCCCGGGGGTTAAATGTGGCCGCGGAAACCGCCGGCGCCTGTGCGGACGTGTATACGCGGGCGAGTAGAGCGATGTCTGAAAGCTAGTTTTCGAGCATGAAGAAGTGGTTGAGGGGACCGTGGCCATGCCCGAGAGGGACCGCGTTTCGGATGGCCGACGTCACGTATTTCTTGGCCGCCGACACCGCGTCTCTCAGCGACATGCCCTTGGCCAGGTTTGCGGCGATCGCCGATGCGAACGTGCAGCCCGTCCCGTGCGTGCTCGTGCCCTCAATGCGCTGCGACGTAAAGGCCCTGTATTCGGTGCCGTCGTATAGAATATCCGTCGGCGGGCCCGGAAGGTGGCCACCCTTCACGACAGCGGCCTTCGCACCCATGAGAACGAGCTCTCGTGCCGCCGACCGCGCCTCGTCCAGGGTTTCGATCTTCTTGCCTAAAAGCACTCCCGCCTCGGGTGCGTTGGGAGTGATGACGGTCGCCAGTGGCAGCAACACCCTGCGCATCGTA
>JADFKI010000148.1 GCA_022565015.1 Chloroflexota bacterium | reverse complement strand
TGAGCGTAGCATCCGCACAAAAGCAGGTTGGCGGCATGAACAGGCGGCCCCTGGGCTGGCGGAGCTTGGACGAATACGTCGATTACGCGTCGGAGCTGAATCCAAGGGCGTCGAGAGAGTACCATCGCAACGTCGCCCGACACGGGCTGCGTCTAAACTACGCCGGTAAGTACGTGCCCAAGCACGACGCGGACATGTTCTGGATTAACGGCGGCTTCGGTGTAAGAGAGGTACCGCATCTCTGGGAGCAGTGGGCCGGGATCACCTGTCCCATCCTGGAGTTGAAGGGCGCACATAGCGATTTCCTCTCTCCTGAGATTCTCTCGCGAATGAAGGAGCTTCAGCCAACGATGCGGCTCGTCGAGGTCCCCGACTCCGGCCATCCCATCGGCGCTGACAATCCCGACTTTCTGGTGAATGAGCTCAGGCAGTTCCTCGTCGACTGAGCGGGGCGGTCGCTAACGCTTGATGCCCTGGCCCGTTATCATAGTTTGCAGGGGATGGAAGCGTTTCGAGCCGACAGCACATCTAATCCATCATAAGTCGCTCATCGGACCTCAACAGATTCATCTGGACATTCCTTCCAGAAGGAGCCGCCCATGTTCAGACTCACAACCCGTTTTCCCAATGTAGGGATGCCCGGCATCATCGCCGTCCTGGTCTTGACTTCCGCGCTGGCGCTCGGCGCGTGCGGCAGGGACCAGACCGAAACATCGCCGCAAGCGCCTCAGGCGCCGACAGCTGAGACAGCCAAGGAAACTCCCACGCGGGAGACGCCGCAAGTACCCTCGCCTGAGCCCTTCGTCGACGTTTCGGAGACGCCGGCGTCCGTACAGATAGCCCTGGATGCCGGCGACGATGAGCTCACGACTGTCGATGTCGTGAAGTTGCTGACCCCGTCAATCGTGCAGATCGTCACCGAGTCCCTGTCCATGGGGCTCTTCAATCAGCCGATTCCCAGCAGGGGCGTTGGGACCGGTGTCATCATCGACACCCGGGGCCACATCATGACCAACAACCACGTGATCGCCGGAGCGCGTAGGATAACCGCGACGTTGGCGAACGGCGAGAGCTTCCCGGTCGAAGTCATCGGCGGTGATTTTCAGACAGACCTCGCGGTCGTTCGCATCGACGCTTCGGACCTTCAGCCCGCCAAGCTGGGCATTTCCTCCGAGCTGGAGGTGGGCGAGGACGTCATTGCCATCGGGCACGCTCTCGGCCTGGCGGGTGGCCCAACCGTCAGCAAGGGGGTCGTGAGCGCCTTGGGCAGGTCGATCGATACGGACGCCCAGAACACGATCGTCGAGCTGATTCAGACCGACGCCGAGATTAACCCCGGAAACAGCGGCGGCGCGCTGGTCAACAACGCCGCCGAGGTCGTCGGTATCAACACCGCGATTATTCAGTCGGCAAGGGGCATCGGATTTGCCATTAACATCGACGACGCCAAGGTCGTGGTACAACAGCTAATCGACAAGGGATACGTAGAGCGAGGGTTTATCGGCATCTCCCCGGTCAACGTTACCCCCGGCCTCGCAGAGCGATTCGGCTTTGCGGTCAAGGAGGGGATAATCGTCACCCGGGTGATCTCGGGCACGGCGGCCGCGAGGGAAGGGATACGGGTAGAGGACATCATTGTACAGCTTGGCGACACTCCCATCCGCAATACGGGAGAGCTGTCAAAGTTCCTCATCTCCCATCTTCCCGGCGAGACCGTCGATGTGGTGTTCTACAGAGGCCAAGACCGGATCGAGATCGAAATTACGCTGGGGGGCAGACCCTAGCAGGGTGTTGAAAATGCCTTGTGGGGCTGCTGAAACGTGACCATGCTTGGTATAGTAAGGGCAACTCGTTTTAGGAGGGCACCATGCGCGGAAGCAGCACTCCGCCATCGATATGCGGACCGCTCGCCATGAGGGGTACAGGGTAAGTCAGCGAATACGCAAGCGGGTAGAGGAAGTCTTCGGGTGGGTGAAGACAGTGGCCGGAGCACGCAAGCTCCGGTACTGCGGTGTGGAGCGGAACCAACTCTGGGCGGAAGTGACCCTGGCTGGGTACAACCTCGTGCGTCTGGCGAAGCTGGTCGAGGCCCCCGTGTGACCAGGACCGGCTCGGGGGCTTCCCGAAGGCCGGTAACGAGCCCCGAACCCCAATCTTCGCCCTGTCACGACGCCCAAAAGGCATCTCAAAAGTAGGCGCATGGATTCCCCCACGCCGCCTTACCCTCCACTTCCGCAAAACCAACCCCTTGTTCAACATCCTGCTAGGTCGGCTGCCCTACGGACGCGGAAGTTGCGGCTCCTGGATCAGACGGCCCGCTGAGTAGGGATGCGCCAGTCCATGCCTTCCGTCTTGCGCAAGAACTCGGCGTTCAGCGCCCTGTTGGATGCCACGAGGCCGTCACTGTACAGGCCTGCCCGCTTTCCCGAGCGGTCGGTCACGATTCCGCCGGCCTCCTCGACCAGCAGCATTCCCGCCACCTGATCCCATGGGGCGAGACGATGGTGGAAGTAGAGGTCGACCCGGCCGGCGGCCGCATAGGAGAGACCCAGTGCCGACGAGCCAAGAATGCGAACGCTCCAGAGGTCCGGCCACAGCTTTTTGATGACGTCCAGGCTGTAGAGCGTACCCTCGCCACCGTAGCTGATGTCCGCCGCCAGAGAACATTCGACGAATGTGGCCTTCTCCGACACCCTTATGGGCTTACCGTTGAGGAATGCGCCCCTTCCTCGCTCGGCGTAGAACATCTCCTTTAGGAGGGGGTCGTAGTTGACGCCTACGACGACCTCGCCGTCCAAAGCCAGTCCTATGACGAGCGACACCACCGGTATTCCGGCCGCATAGTTACGGGTGCCGTCCACCGGGTCGACAATCCACACGTACCCGGAATCTGCCCGGTCTCCCAGCGATTCCTCTCCCAGGAAGCCCATGTCCGGGTACTCCCTGTCGAGGACGGACTTCATGAGTGCTTCGGACTCCCTGTCAACGTCGGTCACAATATCGCCGACGCCCTTGTAGGAGATCTCCTTGACCTCATAAAACCTGTCCGCCAGGATTTCACCGGCCTGGGAGGCGATCTCGCGGGCGACCTCCAATGCCGTCTTCCCGCTGGTGCTAAGTGGTAAATCAGCCAAATTCACTCCTCATACGAAATACTGAGACGAAGTTTAGCTCATGACTGGACGCCGGTCGAGCAATCGGACCTAAATCAAATTTGGCGGCCCCTGGGACTTCCTTCAATTCGCCCGCCGGTACAGCCGTTTATTTCAAAAAAATGCGTATCATATGGAATAGCGTTTCATGAAAACTCACCAAAAGAGCCAACGCGAATTTGCGCAATTTAATATTCATTTTCAGGACACATATCCCCAAATCAGGCGCATTATTTTTGATATCCGTAAGGCCAAACGGTCAATGTCTCTGAAAGGCGAAATATGGTTGCATTCTAAGATAAATCTCGAACATTTGACGTCTTGTGTAGCTTAGCAAGACGTGTGCTAGAATCATGGCCTCAGCATTGAGTTGCCGAGTTATCCGAACCCGACTAGATCGCACCAACGCCTGTATAAAGCCGTGCATGCTCGCGCCTTAGTCTACCACCGCAGCGGTGCCCGGAGGTCAAGGTACAGTGCGCTCCGGGCCTTCTTATCTTCGCAGACCTGTTCTAATTACGGGCCTTGAAGCATATAAATCGTCATTATTTCTTTCTTTAGATTTCAAGGAGCCTCCAGTACGACGTGTCAATCGAAAGAGCATTCGAGGACGATCCAGCGAGCGTCGCTTCACACCAGCCAAATCAAATATGGAAAGCTGTTCTAGGGGAATTACAGCTACAGGTCACACGCCCCAGCTATGAGACCTGGCTCAGAGACACCACGGGCATTTCCTTTGCCGATGGGGAATTCGTCGTGGGAACCCCCAACGCATTCGTGGCCGAGATGCTGGAGCAGCGCATGTACTCCCTCATATCCCAGGTCCTAGAGCGCATAACAACGGACAAGGTAGACGTGCGCTTTCAGGTGCTGGCCACGACTGAGGCTACGACACCCGTGGAGACCGAGGGTCAGGCCTCCTCCGACGTCGGAGATAAGCCGGGCTCCGCGACACGTAGGGGCGGCGCCTCGACGACACCCTACAGGCAGATGTCGCCGAATCCAAAATACACCTTCGACACTTTCATCGTCGGCAAGTCCAATGAGCTCGCCCACGCCGCTGCGCAGGCGGTCTCCGAACGCCCGGGACAGGTGTACAACCCCCTGGTGCTTTACTCGGACGTCGGCCTCGGAAAGACGCACCTTCTTCACGCCATCGGTCACCGGATCCTGGCGCAGGGCCTGAGCTTGATCTACGCAACGACCGAGGAGTTCACCAACGAGTACATCAAGGCCATCCGCGAGGGAAAGACGGAGGACTTCAGGCAGCGATATCGGAACGCGGACGTACTGCTCCTAGACGACATTCAGTTCCTCATAGGCAAGGAGCAGACCCAGGAGGGCTTTTTCCACACATTTAACGCCCTGCACATGAACAACAAGCAGATCGTGATTACAAGCGATCGCCCCGTTTCTGCGTTGTCCCTTCTGGACGACAGAGTCCGTTCGCGGCTCGCAGGCGGGCTCGTCGCGGACATTCAACCTCCGGACCTGGAGACGCGGCTGGCTATTCTAAACGCCAAGGCCCAGTTCTTGGGTCTCCCCGTTCCCAAGCAGGTCATTGAATACCTGGGGGAGAGGATTCACAAGAACATACGCGAGCTGGAGGGCTGCCTGAATCGGGTCGTCGCTTACGCTCAGTTGACTCGCCGCCGACTGGACACGGACCTCGTGAAGCAGGTGATCACCGAGGCCATTCAACGGTTCCGCACAAACCAGTTGACCGAAGATGCGGTGTTGGACGCGGTGGCAGAACAGTTTGGAGTCTCTAAAGAATCCCTTCTCGGGCCCAAGCGCGACAAAAAGACGGCTCTTGCACGGCAGGTCGCCATGTACATTCTCAGGGAAGATGCGGACATGGGTGCAACTGCCATCGCCCGCGTACTAGGTCGAAAAGACCACACGACGGCTCTCCACGGCTGCAAGAACATCGAGAAGCTCTTGAATCTCGACGCACGGCTGCGGAGGGACGTGCTCACCGTGCGCGAGGCGCTATTGACAACATAGACGTGCGCTATCCACAAGCCCCCAGCCGTCTCACCATGGAGTCTCATTCTCCACGCTATATGCTTAATCGCTGCGTATTTTCCACGCTGTCCAGACTAACCGAACCTTCATTCTATGTGCATAACATCGCAGTTATCGTGGATAACTAGTCCCCGATGTGCATAACATCCGCCAACGAGACCCTCAATATCCACCACCATCGACTCATGACAGACTATCCACCTATTCATCCCATATTTGTTCACATGTAACACCATGTTAGAATTACCAAAGTGTCTTCAACTACTACGCGGAATGCAAACTCCTAACGCGGCATCATGCAATGCAAGTAATTTCCGGGTATTTCAATACAAAGCTATCCACGAAATACACGTCATTATTACTACCTATGGTTAAACGTATACATGATTGATCAAGTAGATATACACGTAGCTAGTGGAAAAGGTGGTAACGGCATCGTTAGTGGTCGCAGAGAGAAGTTCGTCCCTCGCGGAGGCCCCGATGGAGGAGATGGAGGGGATGGGGGCAGCTTACGGATCACTTGTGATCCTAATGTCAACACGCTGCTGGCATATCGCTATAAGCGACACTTTTCGGCAGGCAACGGCGGTAACGGCGCGGGCGCATTGAAACATGGTAAGAATGGAGAAGATGTCGATCTTATCGTGCCGATTGGGACACAGGTATGGGATAGTGTCGAGTCTACTCATATCGCCGATCTGGCTACGTCTGGGCAGAGTGTCGTAGTTGCGCAGGGAGGCAAAGGCGGCAAGGGAAACGCTCGCTTCGCTACATCGACGAATCAGTACCCGCTTCTGGCTGAAGAAGGGGAGCCGGGTGAAGAGGTTAGTCTCAGGCTCGAGCTGAAGCTGCTTGCGGATGTAGGGATAATCGGTCTGCCGAATGCGGGGAAGTCAAGTTTATTGGCCGCGGTCAGCGCGGCCAGGCCAAAGATCGCAGCATATCCGTTTACGACGCTTGAGCCAGTGCTTGGCGTCGTAGGTCAGCAGGATGAGAGCTTCGTCATGGTGGACATTCCGGGACTGATAGAGGGTGCGCACGAGGGGATAGGTCTGGGGCATGATTTCCTGCGTCACGTAGAACGCACACGCGTGCTCATTCACATGGTTGATGGGTCGACGGACAGTCCAGTGGAGGACTACGAGCAGATCAACGAAGAGCTTCGATTGTACAACGAAGATCTGATGTCGAAGCCACAGATCATAGTGATTAACAAGATTGACATCCCAGAGGTGCAGGAGGCGTTGTCGGACCTCAAATCGTTGTTTGCGGGGATGGGTACGGACGTGCCGGTGTACTGTGTGTCGGCAGTGGGTCGACTGGGACTGGACGCGCTGCTGAACAAGGTGCTGGAGGTGCTGGATGAAACGAAGGCGCAGCAACAAGCCGTATTCGTCGCGCCCGAAGACGCGGTCACGGTAATCAGGCCGAGGCCAAGGAAAGAGCGTATGAAGGTCCACCGTGAGGATGATACGTATATAGTGACGGCGCCGAGGGCTGCTCGCATTGCGGCATTGCTGGATGACTCAGACTGGAACGCAAGGATTCAGTTCCACGGCTATCTCCAGCGTGCGGGGATAGTGCGGGCGCTGGAGGAGGCGGGCATAGGCCCTGGGGATACGGTCCGTTTCGGCGATACGGAGTGGGAATGGGAGTGACCTTTTTGCTACTTGGTGAAACGTATATTGGTGTAAGAGCCTATCCGAAAACTGCCAGGAATGGTTCGACAAGCTTATCACGAACGAGCAATCTTCCGTTCGTCCTGAGCACTGTCGAAGGACCGTAAAACGTCAAATTAAGGTTTTCGGATAGGCTCTAAGTAGAGCCTGGATGTAAAACGGAAGAAAAACTTGAAGATCGGTATATTGGGTGGGACATTCGACCCGATTCATCTGGGTCATCTGATGGTCGCCGAGGAGGCCAGGGTATCGTTGAATCTCGATCAGGTCATCTTCATACCCGCCGGGCGGCCCTGGTTCAAGTCCCAGCAGCATGTCACAGACGTGAAGCACAGGCTGGCGATGGTCAAGTGCGCCACGGCGTCCAACCCATATTTCAGCGTTTCCGAGATCGAGACGACGAGGTCTGGCCCTACTTACACGGTTGAGACCCTTAGGGAGCTGCGCGAGAAGTATTCTCCCGAAGACCAGCTGTTCTTCATCATCGGCCTCGACTCTCTCCGGGAGGTAGACCGCTGGCAGCACCCCGAGCAACTATTCGAGATGGCTACGCTGGTTGGGGTGTCCAGGCCGGGGCACGAGGACTTCGACCCTGCGTCCCTGGACGCCATCGCCCCCGGCGCCTCCGATAACGTGGTCATGCTGGACGGGCCGCTCGTGGAGATCAGCGCCACGGACCTGCGCCACAGGGTGGCGACGGGCGTGTCTATCCGGTATCGGGTGCCGGAACCGGTGGAAGCCTACATACGCGAGCACGGGCTATATCTGTCAGAACAGAGGTAGGGACCTGGTGACGGATTCCAAGTGGGTGAAGGCGAGAAGGCCGCGCCAGGTGAAGGTTTTCATAGCTTATCCAACGGGGCAAATTCTTGTGATAAGCTAAAAACGGCAATGGATTTGCTTTGTGAAGTTGGCAACGGTGGCCGCATTCGAAATAGCGGGGGAACGAATGGCAGCAGGCGTAGCGGCTTTGGATCCTAATACCATGCTCCAGGAATCCGGAGCGTGGCTCGAGGGGGATTTCTTACTGGCGTCTGGTAGTCGCAGCACCTTCTACTTCGACAGCAAGCCCTTTACGCTGAATCCGAAATACGCAGAGTTCGTCGGAAAGTATTTCTTCGACAAGCTAAAAGATTCCGGGGCGGTCGCGGTAGGCGGCATGGCGCTCGGAGGCATCCCGCTCGTGTCCCATATCGTACCCATAAGCCAGAGAGAGGGACATCCCCTTCCGGGCTTCTATGTTAGACCGGAACCAAAGACGCGCGGCACCTTAAAGCTCATCGAAGGCAATCTTCCCGAAGACCCGACACAACCCGTAGCCATAATAGACGACATCGTCACCCGTGGCGGCTCCATCCTCAAGGCGATAACCGCTGTAGAGGAAGTGGGCAACCCCATCGTGCGGGTGATGTGCATCCTGGACCGAAACGAGGGCGGCCGAGAGGCGCTGAGAGAACGAGGCTACGAGCTCGACGCTATGTACACGGTCGAGACCGACGAAAACGGTGCCAAGAAGCCGGTATTCCACCCCTGACTCGGGCCACATATCTGATTTGAAGAAGGCCCCGGGTGTTTGCCCGGGGTTTTTGTTATCCTGATCGGAAGTCATTGGCCTGGATTTCCAACGAACGGAGCTTGGCAAAGGCGGTCTAGCTGTGGCTGGGCGCCGATGACTATTCGTTGGACCGTTAATCGCCTAATTCGATCGGATTTGTAGAAGATCATGAGACTGACCTTCGTGCGACATGGAGAGTCTACCGGCAACGCCGAGGGGAGGCTGCAAGGCCGCGCCGAGTTCGAGCTGAGCGACGTTGGCCGGGCGCAGGCAAGGGCCCTGCACGACCGATTCAAGGATGAAGACTTCCAACCAACTCATGTCTACTCCAGCCCTCAGAAACGCACCGCCGAGACCGCTCAGATAGTCTCAGCCTCCTGGCCCCTTGTGATCTCATATTGGGACGACCTTAAGGAGCAGGACATGGGCGTATTTTCGGGACTTACCTGGCCCGAGATTTACAGCCGATACCCGGCCATCGCGGAGGAGGTCGAAAGGTCCAGGAACTGGGACGTGGTCGAGGGCGCCGAAACGTTGGCTCAGCGTCGAAGCCGCTGCAGTCGCGTCGTCGAGGGCCTGCTCGATCGACACGGGAACGATGACCAGGTGCTCGTA
>JADFKI010000147.1 GCA_022565015.1 Chloroflexota bacterium | reverse complement strand
GAGGTCATGATGTCCTCGGATTAGGAATTGCCTTCAAGGCAGGCAACGACATGTTAACAAGAGCGGGGCGAGGATAGAAGCGTGCGGGGCCGCAGTCAATGAAACGCCATGAATCGGAGGCGCCGGGTAGAGGGTATACGTTATGAGCCAGGGCGCATTGCCAATGGGCAAACGCCTACGTGTGCCAAAGCGGAGAAAGGCCTGCTAGCGGTTCCTGCGTCGGCGCAACCGACGAAGGCTACGCTGCTTGTCGAGACGCTCCTGCTCTCCCTTGGTGCGGAAGAAGCGTCGGTTCCTCAGCTCGCGCAAAATGCCCGAGCGCTGCATGGAGGTCTGGAACCTCTTCAAAAGGCCTTCGGGGTCCTCCCCGTCTCTGAGCTGCACTATCGCCAAGGGTATCCTCCGAGAGTTTTCAAAGATGGCGGATGTTAAGACAGAAATGGCTCCGCGAAGGGAACCATAGTGACAAGTATATCATATGGGAGATAAGCGGCTCAAGAGCCAAATACAGGTCGAAAGGCAAATTGATTCCTATTGATAATTGTCCCAGACTAACGATGTTGTTATATTTGTGAATTAGATAAGATTGCTGGAGACGTAAACTTTGCCCGACTGTGCCTCCGGGCAGGTAGAAAATAGTGACGACCAACTCATCGGTGAGGTGGAGTCAGTGTTAGACGCGCCAAAATCTGCGTCTTCGATCCGTGATCCTTCAAGAAGTCTGCTTAGGGTACCAAATAAAGTTACAATGAGGGTGAGGTCAAGAGTCGCCTTCGTACCAAACCTTCTGTTTATCGCGGTGAGAAGTGGTTCGTCCAGAATATTTATCGACCTCCTGAGAGAGAATGATCGAAGACATGTCTACAGGCAATACCATAAGGACTTGTCTAGTCATATCAATCCCGATGGTAGCGACGCAACTAACTCCCACATTCACTTCCCTACGGTGAAACACCCTTTAAGATCCCGTCACAGGGGGGACAGTACTTGGGCCTGTCCAGTTGTAGAAATTCCTGATACTCTCAGCGATGCAATCAAATGCCTTTGTATTGCATGGTCGATAAATATAGAAGTACTGCAGGAGCATTTTGAATGGCTACAATAAATCAATGTCCAGAATGGCTCCGAAACGAACTTCAACAACGTTACTTAGAAATGGAAGTTCTTGAGCAGGAGGATGGTTGTTATATAGTAACTCCGTTTCTCGATGCCAGTGGGGACAAAATAATAATTAGGGTGCGCCAAGATGGTAACGAATTTCTAGTTGACGACGCAGGGTTTATCAGTCGTTTGACGGCGTACATTCAGCCGAGCAGCACTTTTGTTAGGCGAATGAACGATGCTCTCAGGGGAATATCTGATCTGTATGGGGCAACTCTTGATTTAAATGAGGGCAACGTACTTTTTTCGTGTGAAAAGTCGCAGCTTTCTAATACTGTGATGAAGGCCATGCAGGTCATCATTGCGCTTGACGGTAACCTTGGGTTCTTAAGTGTTCAATCTGCTAAACGCCCCCCGCATACTCGGACAAGCCTCGGCCCTAGAGTTGCAACAAAAATTGCGAAATCTATAAGGCCGATACTCAGGCAACAGCTCGCTCATAAAAATGTGATTGTAAGCGGTCAAGCCGTGGAGGACTGGCGTGTCGACCTAATCTATGAGCCAAGAACTTTTACTAGTCGAAGTTCTTCGCGGTCAGCTTTGATTTCGTCTGTCGTTATTATAGCTTTGGATATCGCAGTGAAAGAACCTATACCCAAGGCAGGAGACGCTCTAGTAAGGGCCTGGGATATCAAAGGGGCTCATCAAGATTATGAGGTAAGAGTTGCTATTGACTCACATGGCCAAAACGGACTTGTGGCTGCGGCGAAAAATTTACTTGAAAAACATCATGAAAACAAGTTTCTGGTTTACGATCTGGCTACGACTGACAAATTAATTGAATTTACCAACCAGATTCATGCGGACTTGGGAGCAATGGTCTAGGGCTTCCATTACACCCACGGCCAGGGGACGTTGCGGTATGGGTCCAGCGCCGGAAGCGTCGGCTCGTGCAGCACCGCGTAGAGCCGCCGTTTCAAGGCCTTTAGCTCCTCGTCTGTGATCATGTCCGCCAGGCTGGCGACAAGGCCATCGGGAGAGTCGAGCTTGGACAGCAGGGCTCTCATGTCTGCGACTAGGTCGTCCGGGACCGGCTTGCCCCAATACTCCAGCATCACCGTGCGCAGCTTGAAGGAGGGGTGTAACGTCAGGCCGTGGTCTATGCTCCACAGGCGGCCGTCTTCTCCAAGCAGGCAGTGTCCGGCCTTGCGGTCCCCGTTATTGACGACGAGGTCGAAGACCGCGAATTTCAGGAACTCGTCCGCGTGGTCGTCCAGCAGGTTGAAGTAGGTGATCTCCGGGTCGCACTCGACGTACAGCTGCACCGAGCCTATGCCGTAGGGACCCTCTCGAACAAGCGTGTGCGGCACGTTGGGCCAGCCGAGGGCACGGCTGATGGCAAACGCAGCGTATTCCCGCTTGTACAGGGTTCCCCTGGGGTAGTCGTGGAGCGGTCGTTCGCCGTCTCGAGGCTTGTAGATGGCGCGAATATGTTGGTTTTCCCCCGCGTCGATAAAGACGAGGAATGTGTAGTTGGAGCCCCAGGGCAACCGATATCCGCCGATGATCTCACCGGACTCGAGCAGTGGTAGCGCCTGGTCCTCAGGCAGGTCGATTTGCGTGGATTCTATTTCCTGTGCGTCTCGTTGGGAACGTCGTCTGCGAGAAGGCAAAACGCTCTCTATCCTGGGTCTAAGGCTCATGCATAAAGGTTACGAAAATCAATGCCGACCGGGCCCTGGTATTTAGGTCAAAGTTCGGTGATTTTGACGTGGCCGTTCACCCTGGGACACTCGTGGCCATCAGGATTGATTGGCCTGCCGCAAAGGGGACAAAGCGGCCTTCCGGCGGCGCAAAGCCTGAGGGCCTCCTCCGCGAAACTCTTCACCTGGTCCCTGGTCGCCCAGACTCTGACCAGCGCCTCTGAATCTTCCTCTTCGTCGTCTTCCAGGTCGTGAGCGTCGATGATGAAGTAACCGTTGCCGCCGTGTCCGAGGACCAGCCTGCCGACCTTAAAGTCGAGGCTCGTCAGCCCGGGCGCCTCCCGGCCCTCCAGGTCGATGGATTCATTACCCTGCTGCTCGGGAAGGGTTGACAGCAGCTGCTGGACCGCAAGACCCAGCTGGAAGAGCTGTTCCTTCTCCAGCCAGAGGGTCGCGGAGCTGCTATCGCTCTCCACCAGAATGCGAAATGTCCTCTTGCCCGGCTCGCCCAGGGCCTCAGGCACCAGCTTGCTTACGTTGGTGAACTCGTTCTTTGCGTTTGCCATAACCGTGTTCCCATCTTAGTCGTAAAAGAGAAGCGTCGCAAGCCTCTGCTGGGGCTCGGTGCGCCCTTTAAGGGACTTCCACCGTGTGGGTGCGGCTGCAGCACTCATCTGCTAGAATTGTGGCGCTCGAAGTCGTGGTCGGGCCTTGTCGCGGCGCGGAAGATATCATCAACCGGTACGCTCCCGTTAGATGATCGGATTCGCCGCGGGACTCTCTGGGTTGCTATTTCCAATCAGTGCATCATTAGCCCTTGGCCTGACGTAACTGACGCAAAAGGTAAGGAATGAGTGGAACAACCGTAATAATCTGCATTGACGGCTTCGATCCCGAATACCTCGAGGCTTGCGAGACACCGAACCTTCGGGCCCTGGCCAAAAGAGGCTTCCTGAAGATCGGGCGCAGCATGATGCCCTCCGTGACCAATGTAAACAACGTCTCGCTGGTCACCGCGAGCTACCCCGAGGTCCACGGCATCAGCTCCAACTACCGCCTCGTTCGAGAGACGGGCGAAGAGATATACATGGAATCGGGAGAGTACATCCTCGCCGAGACGATGTTCCAGCGCGCCGGCAGGCTCGGCAAGACTTCGCTGCTCGTGACCTCCAAGGACAAGCTTCGCACGCTGCTTTCGGACGGCGCCACGGTCACCGTGTCGTCGGAGCAGGCGCCGGAGTGGGTCGTCAATGGCGTAGGTGAGCCGCCCCCGATCTACTCTCTGGAGGTGAACGGTTGGGTCGTCCGGGCGGGAACGTTCATCATGTCTCAGGCCGGCGAGCCCTACGACCTGGTGTATCTGACCACCACCGATTACGCCATGCATACCTATGCGCCCGACGAGCCGGAGTCTCAGAGGCACCTGACGATACTCGATGACGCCATCGGCGACCTCGTGGAGGCCAACCCGGACGTGACGCTAATGCTCACGGCGGACCACGGCATGTCGCGAAAGACCCGCATGATCGACCTTAAGGCGGCGCTTTCAAAATACGGCATCAGGTCGAACCCCGTGCCTATCATCAAGGACAGATACACCGTGCACCACTCGAACCTGGGCGGCTGCATGTTCATGTATCTCGATCCGACCCAGCTGGGGAAGATCGAAGAGGCGACGGCAGTACTGCGAGAAACGCCCGGCGTGGAGGAGGCGATGTCGCGGGAGGACGCGGTCAGGCGACTTAGGCTCAACTACGACCGCATCGGAGACATCGTGGTGACGGGCGAGTCGGACGTGGTGTTCGGCGACCCCGGTGAGGTGGATATGCCGCCGCGGCTGCGGTCGCATGCGTCCGTGCATGAGCAGGACATCCCTCTGCTCGGTTACAACGGCGACTTTGACGGGTTCGAGTTTCGGGAGAACCGGGACCTGGGCCGCTACGTCGTTGAAAGGGTGCTTGGCGAGTGAACGTAATCTTCGTATGCAACGCCAACATAGGGCGCAGCCAGGTCGCGGAGGCGTTATTTAATCTGAGGTCGAGCCATAAAGCGACTAGCGCAGGCGTACGGGTGGACCAGCACATGCGGGAAAATAACGTTGTCGGCAAAGCTGTGAAGGATGGGGCCGCCAGCCCTCACTCCATACCATTCATGTTGGAGAGGGGCGTGGACGTTTCGGAGAATCAGAGGACCCAGCTTACGCCGGAAATGGCAAACGCGGCCGACCTGGTCGTGGCCATATTGGACTCAGACCAGAAGGTCGACTATCTCGCAGGGGCGCAAAACGTCGAGTTTTGGGATATGCTCGACCCGGCCGGCCACACCCAGACGTTCGCGGACGGCGTCTTCATGGAGATCGAAAAAAGGGTGGAGGAGCTTGTATCTCGAATCGGATAGCAGGCTTCGGCACGTCTAGGCTGGAAGGAGATAAGTAGGATGCTGGAAAGGTTCAAACCTAAGGTTGAGGACGTAGTCCGAATCGATTCGGAGTCGCTGAGGGCATCGGTAGCCGCGATCTTCGAGAAGATGGGCGTGCCTCCGGAGACGGCGGCCGACGGCGCGGACGTTCTGACGATGACGGACCTACGCGCAGTCGAGTCTCACGGCGTGTCCAACATGATGCGGGTGTACGTGCAGCAGTTCAGGGACGGCATCTTGAACCCGACGCCCGATATCAAGATCGTAAAGGAGATGCCCGGCACGGCGACGCTGGACGCCGACCGAGGACTTGGCATTCTTGTCGGCCGCCATGGGATGAATCTCGCAATGCAGAAGGCTAAAGAGGTCGGATTCGGCGTGGTGACGATGTCCCGCAGCGGGCACCTTGGCGCCGTCGGCCACTTTTCCATGATCGCCGCCCAGAACGACATGATAGGCATGTGCATAACGGCGGGTGGCACGAGTGTCGTGCCTACGTTTGGCGGCGAGGGCCGATTGGGTGCGAACCCGATTTCCATTGCGGCTCCCGCGAAGAACGAGGCGCCGGTGCTGTTCGACGTGGCGACCTCTGCCGTTGCCATGAACAAGATCCAGCTTGCCAGACGGGTCGGCGCGGACCTGCTTCCGGGCTGGGTCGCCGACATGGAGGGCACGCCTCAGATGCAGGATACGCCTCCGAACGACTACGGTGGCTTTCTTGGCCTCACGATAGGCGGCACCAGGGAGCAGGGCTCTCACAAGGGCTATGGCTTCTCGTTGATGGTGGAGGTCCTGGGCGCCATGCTTTCGGGCTCCGTGCCCAGCATGTTCGACGAGACGCCGCGCGAGAGCATGTTCAAGAACTACTTTGCTGCGTACAATATCGAGGCGTTTACCGATCTCGATACCTTCAAGGCCAACATGGACCAGATGCTCGGCACCTTGAAGAACACGAAGCCGGCGCCGGGACACGACCGCGTTCTCTACCCCGGCCTGACCGAGTCCGAGGACGAGCGTGATCGGCGCGCCAACGGCATTCCGCTGCATAAAGAGGTCGTGGAGTGGTTCGAGGGCATCTCGGAGGAGCTATCCACTCCGGCGCTGGTGAGAGCGTAGGTTCCGTGCGTCGGAAGCGGTACTTAAGGACATCCTTCATGCTACCTTAAAGAAGCTTTCGGTATCCTTAACAATAAACGTCGGCAAGGGGAAAGATGCTAATTCCTTGTCTTGAATGCAGAAGGGAAGTAAGTAGTGAAGCGCAGGCTTGTCCAGGATGCGGCGTTCCATCTCCCATGGAGTTGATTGAAAGGAAATTAAGACGCCCGTACGAAGAATCCGCTCAGCAACTCTTAAAAGAACCGGAAGTTTGGGTAAAATTTGCCGCTCCCCCATGCACCTGTTGGAAGGTTACCGGGCGAGAATACAATGTTTTAGGTAAGATCCTGTCAGCTGAGGTGAAGCCGACAAAAGGAGGGTTAGGACGCGGATACTGGCGCTGGGAAGATTGGGAAGATATGCCGCGTTACATAGGAGGACCTAAGTACTACATCGAGTTCACCGTTCGGTGCAAGACTTGCAAAATGGGGTATTTGGGGTCAAGGATACCCTCTGCGGCAAGGTATGATTGGTATCCAGGGGGTTATCCTCATAGTTTCCGCACAGCACACGAGGAGTATAAGCACTTGGTCGAGAATTCCGTTCTCCCCGCGCCTGGTGCTCCTCAGTTCGTGTACGTTATAAAGTTTTGGAGGAGAAGATACCCGGGTCTCAATTCCTTCTATTGGCATCCCGAATGGGAGTGGGAATGGTGAAACCAATAGTGGGTATGTTTTTCGGATAGCATGCGCACTTTTATTTTGCTACTAGTAGGTGGTGATGGCAAAAAGTATTCGCGGTGTCTACTGGCGTTAGTATTGTGGCGGCTACCTTTACCCCTGTTCGTAGGTCGCTTGAAATTCCAACACCTCGAAGGAGACGGTCGCGTCTCGTAGCGAGTGATACGGAGGTCAGGTCAGTAAAGCGCACGCCAAGCCGGCGGCTCCATCATCAACATATCGTCGGTTGCGGGCATCGGACAGAGCTTGCACCAGGAGCCGGCCTATGCAGCCAGCAAAGGGGCGGTGCGCATCTTCACCAAGGTCACGGCGACTCAGCACGCGGCGGACAACATCAGGTGCAACTCGGTCCATCCGGGGCCCATTGATACGGCAATGGTCCACGAGGCCATGTCGGACCCGGAAGTGCTGGCCAACAGGCTCACGAGGGTGCCCATGGGCAGATTGGGAACGGCGGAGGAGATAAGCAAGGCGGTGCTTTTCCTGGCGTCGGACGACTCGTCCTACATAACCGGCACGGAGCTCATAGTCGACGGCGGGGCAATCGCCATGTGATTTGTTTTGGCTAAAAACGAACTCCTGATTTGGTTGCGAACGCTGCAAGATCGGCGAACGAGACCGTTTCAACCGTAAGAGGTCCAAAAGCAAAACGGCAACGGTTGCTCGGCCAGAACAAGAGAAACGATATTTCAAATTTTTGAAACCAGAAAAACGAGGAAAACATGCTGGAGAGATTCAAACCAAGGGCCGAAGATTCTGAGCGCGTGGATGTAGACTCGCTGCGTGAGGTGGTGCAGGCGATCTTTGAGAAGATGGGAACATCGGTCGACGATGCGGCGGAGGCGGCGGACGTTCTCGTCAACACCGACCTGCGCGGCGTGGAGACCCATGGCGTGTCCAACATGCTGCGGGCCTACGTGAACCAGTTCACTAGCCACAAGGTTAACCCGCGCCCCAATATGAAGATCGAGCGCGAGTCGCCGGGCACGGCCGTCATCAACGGCGATCTGGGCCTGGGGCTGATACTGGGCCGGCGGGCCATGGAAATGGCCATGGAAAAGGCCAAGACCGTCGGCGTCGGCATAGTCACCATGAACAACAGCGGACACCTGGGCGCCGTCGGCCATTTCTCCATGATCGCGGCCCAGAACGACATGGTCGGCATGTGCGCGACCGCCGCCGGTACAGGCGTGCTTCCGACCTTCGCGGCGGAACCCCGCTTCGGCACCAACCCCATCTCGATAGCGGCGCCGGCCAAGAATGAACCGCCGCTGCTGTTTGACGCCGCGACGTCTCAGATTGCCGGCAACAAGTTCAACCTGGCGCGAAGGGTCGGCTCCGATCTGCTGCCGGGCTGGATCGCCGACAAAGACGGCACGCCTATCATGGAGGAGACGCCGGTGCCCGAAGAGGGCTGGTACGGCCAGCTTCTGCCCATGGGCGGCACCAGAGAGATGGGCTCCCACAAGGGCTACGGCATGATGCTCATGGTCGAGGTCCTGGGCGCGTTTCTGTCCGGCTCGGTGCCGGGGATGTTCGACACGGAGGACTTCGAGAGCGGCTATAAGCACTACTTTGCCGCATACAACATATCGGCCTTTACCGACCCCGACGCCTTCAAAGAGAAGATGGACCGCATGCTGAAGATGCTCCGCGAGACCAGGCCCGCGAAGGGCCACGATCGCGTGCTGTATCCGGGCCTGTCGGAGGCCGAGGAGACCGCGGACCGCATGGCGAACGGCGTGCCGCTGCACAAGGAGGTGATCGAGTGGTTCGACGGCATGGTCGGCGAGCTCGGCGTTCCGGAGCTGAAGAAGGCGTAGCGGCGCTCATATGGCAAGACTTCACCCCCTCTCTAGCTCTCCCCCTTCAAAAAGGGGAGGGGATATATTTCCTTCCCCCTTGATGGTTCGATGGATTGGAGGAGGTGTGCGCAGCCGAGAAGATCGTCGCCAATATTTGTCCAGGAGCGAACATGGCTGAAAAAACCAGGGTATTGATAACGGG
>JADFKI010000146.1 GCA_022565015.1 Chloroflexota bacterium | reverse complement strand
TGAGCTATCCCTCGATGTGTCGGCACACCAAAGAGGAATCAGATAGACGATTCCTCCGGGTGCGACGTCGATAGTCGAATCGACGAGCGGGTTGAATGGCGCATACCCCTTCAGGGCAACACGGACCGGGCCTGTTTGAAGACCCACTGGCCTCGCACCTTAGCGTGCTAAGAAGCTACGCCCGCCTCGCCATCATCGAGGAGCGCACGCTGACCGACGCACAGGAGCTGGAAAAGGAGCGGCGCTTCAAGAAGTTCGTGGAGCTGGGCGGGTTCTACAGGATGTCCGAGCGGGAGATGGTCTCGTTGCTGCTCAGAGGCGTCGTGAACGACTCCCCGAAGTGCTGGTGCGCCAGGTGCCGCGAGGCCTTCGAGCAGGACGAAGGCTCGCGAGAGTAGCTTCAAACGATGGGCCATCGCGACGGGTAGGACACGCCGACCCGCTCCAGCAGGCCTTCACCCAGCGACTGGACCTTCTGAATGAGCTCCCACTCGTCGACGAACGTCGGCTTGTGGTCCTCCACCACGATTCGTCCATCGACCATCACCGTATGAACGCTTCGGCCATCGGCGTTATAGACCAGATTGCTTACAGGATTATGAAGGCTTCTCCACTCGGGCCTCCTGGTGTCGAACAGCACAAGGTCGGCCTTCTTCCCAACCTCAATCGAACCGATCTCATCCTCCATGCCGAAGGCTCGTGCGCCGTTGATCGTCGCCATCTCAAGTGCGGTCTCGGCGGGGACCATGGACGTGTCTTCCCGCGAGTCCTTATAGACGATGGCCGCCAGATACATGGAGCGCATGGTCTCGATGAGGTTCGAGTTGTTGCCGGCGTCCGTGCCCAGACAGACGCAGACGCCCTTTGCCAGCATCTCCGGCAACATGCCGTGGACCGACAGGCCTCCTCCGGACTTCAGGGCGGCCGTCGGACAGGTGACCCCCTTCGTTTGCGTGCGCGCCATGGCCTCGATCTCCGCGGTATCGACGCCGATCAGGTGGGCCAGCAAGACGTTGGGGCCCAGTACTCCGATGTCTTCCAGATATTGGATGGGGCGCACCCCGAACTCCTCGAGGTGGGCCTTCACGGATGAAACGCCGTTGGACTGGTGCATCGTCATGCCCGTCTCATATCGGTCGGCCAGTCCCTTCGCCGCCTCAAGAAGCTCGCGGGAGCAGTAGTCCGCCGCGAACGGCATCGCCCACGCTCGCACCCTGCCGTTAAGGGAGCCGCCATAGTCCCTGATAGTGCGCTCCATCAAGGAGATGGCTTCGCCCGTCGAGTAGACCGGCACGTTCAGAGGGTTCGGCCTGTCCGAGACCTGCGCACCGACGATTATTCGACAGCCCGACTCCTCATACGCCATCATGCAGGCGTCCAGGTACTTCGTGCTGCCGGGGTCCAGAAAGCAGGTAGTGCCGTACTTCAACAGCTCGGTTATGCCCAGGAGTGAGGTGAAATACTCCTCCTCCTCGGTCATCGCCCCCTGGAGTCTGAAGACCGTTGGGAGATAGTCGGCGCCGAGGTCGTCCGGGAACACCCCCCGTACGGCGTGGGCGTAGCTGATGTGCATGTGTCCGTTGACGAAACCCGGCGTGACCACCATCTCGCGGGCATCGATAACCCGGTCCGCGGCGACGCCGGATAGCTCCTCCAACTTGCCTATCTGAGCGATGCGGCCGTCCTGGACCACGATAGTGCCGTCTCGGATTATCCTTCGCGTCTCGTCCACGGTGACGATGAACTTCGCGCCTTCAATTTTCGTTATCTGCGGCATAGTCATTTCAGGCTTCTCTTTTCGGATGGGGTCCGTTTTGCGCACTTCCAACTTAACACAGTGCCCCCGGCATTTTCATTCCGCTTGGGTGAGGCCGACAGCTACGTTCCGGCTTCGGTCCTTGACCTGTTCTCGGTAGAAGTCTATGCTTTCCACACACTCACCAGAGGAGACGGACATGCCGCAAGTACATGACCGGGGCGGCTGGCCCACGGACGGCCCCATAGACCGCAGCGAGCACGAGTACCTGGACTGGGAGCGGAAGACCCACGCCCTGGTGGAGGTGCTGCGAGAGCAGGGTGTCATCTATACGGACGAGCTGCGCAGGGGCATCGAGTCGTTGCCTCCCGAGCAGTACGAAACGCTGTCGTACTACGAGCGCTGGTCCGCCTCCGTCGAGCTTCTTCTGCTGGAGAAGAACATCTTGACCAAGGGCGAGATAGACGCCAAGGTCGAAAAGCTAGAGGAGAGTTGGGGCTAGTGGCCAACGCTTCGGACAGCGAACTCTTCGCACTGGGCGACGCCGTGAGGGTGCGTGAAGGCACGCCTCCTCATCACCACCGAACGCCGGCATACATCAAGGGCAGGACCGGCGTGGTGACCGCCATCTGCGGAGTCTTCCATAATCCAGAGACCCGCGCCTATCACGGAACGGGAATCCCGATGCAGCCCTTGTACAGGGTTTCCTTCAATCAGAGCTCGCTATGGGACGGATACACGGGCGAGTCCAAAGACGAGATCCTGGTGGATATCTACCAGAACTGGCTGGAGCCCGCACAGGCTTAACGGAGGGAACAATGGCCGACGGCGATCACGATCACGACCACGACCACGACCACGAGGGCATGCTGGAAGACGTGGAGCTTGGCTACCACGCGAAACGCAGTCTTGCCATGCAAGAGCTACTCGACGAGAAAGGCCTGTTGAGCAAGGCGGACCTGCAGCATCACGTAGAGATTCGCGCCTCTCGGACCCCCACCGACGGCGCAAGAATCGTCGCGCGGGCATGGACGGACGAAGGCTTCAAGCAGCGCCTGCTGCAAGACCCGCGGTCGGCCGTCGCCGAGCTGGGCTACACGCTCCCACCGGAGTCGCAGCTTGGGGTACTGGAGGACACTGCCGACGTTCACCACATGGTGGTCTGCACACTGTGCTCTTGCTATCCGAGCGCGCTACTGGGCCTGCCGCCAGACTGGTACAAGAGCCTGTCATACCGCTCCCGCGCCGTGACCGACCCCAGAGGCGTGATGCGTGAGTTCGGCCTCGATCTTTCTGAGAACGTGGAGGTGCGCGTCATGGACAGCACCGCCGACCTCCGCTATCTCGTATTGCCCAACAGGCCCGAGGGCACCGAGGACATGTCCGAGGATGAGCTCGTAAAGCTCGTGACGCGCGACAGCATGATCGGCGTGAGCAGCCCGCTGACGCCTGCCCCGGCGTCCAGGTAGGCATGCCTGTCCGATCGTAGAGGGACTACCGCACCAGGTTCATGAACTCGGCGCTCTTGAGCTCCTTCTCCAGAATGAACCGTATGTAATTCCTTAGGAGGCGCTCCAACTCCGAGACGAGCGAGGGCGCTACCTCCAGGGTATCTGCCTTATCGTAGAGGCTTTCGCGCCGCAGGAACCTGAAGACCTTCATGGCGTTCATGGACAGCGGTATCAGCGCTTCGCTGGAGTGCTTGCGACAGCCTGGACACAGGACGCCGCCGCTCATTGGCGCGAAGAGGTGATCTGCAGGCTCCAGCGTCTCCCGGCACTCCACGCAGTCGATGATCTCCGGCTCGTACCCCGAGTCAACGAGCAAGTGAAGCTCAAAATGGCGGACGAGAAGCTCTGGATTTTGAGCGTTTTCCAGCCAGCTCAACGTCCGAAGAACCCTGTGGAACAGTGAGTAGCTGGCTGCCCCCTCCGTCGAAAAGGCGTCGGTCAGCTCGGCGATGTAGAGGCCCATCGAGACCCGCTGAAGATCGTCCCGCACGGCACGGAAGCTGTTCAATCCCTGGGCCTCGTTGACCGTGTCCAGGTTTCGGCCCATCGTCAGCGAAACCGAAGCGTGGCTCAGCAGCTCCAGGTGTCCGGCAAGCCTGCTCTTGGTGCGACGAACACCCTTGGCAACGGCCCGCACCTTCCCAAGGTCCGGCGTCAGAAGCGTAAGTATGCGGTCGGCTTCGCTCAACGGCGTCTGCTTGAGGACGACCGCCTCGGTCTTATATGTGCGAATCCTTGGTGTATTCATGGCTGGCTGAGGTAAATTGTACCGCCATGGGGGGAAGAAATACAGCTAGAAGTCCTGACGGCCTTCCATGGCGTGCGCCAGCGTGACCTCGTCGGCGTATTCCAGGTCGCCGCCCATGGGAAGGCCGCGTGCGGGACGGGTGATGCGCATGCCCAGGGGCTCGATGAGGCGGTGCACGTACATTGAGGTCGCCTCTCCCTCGAGATTGGGGTTGGTTGCCAGGATGACCTCTTCGACCTCGTTGCCCTTCAGTCGTTCCAAGAGAGGTGCGATCTTCAGGTCTTCGGGGCCTATGCCGTTCATTGGCGATATCACGCCGTGCAGTACGTGGTAAAGGCCTTTGAACGAATGAGTCCGCTCCATGGCCAGGACGTCCAGCGCCTCTTCGACGACGCAGATTCGGGACCTGTCGCGTGTTGGGCTGGAGCAGATGCCACAGGGGTCGGCCTCCGTGATGTTGAAGCACTGGGAGCAGAGAATCACCCTTTCCTTGACCGCGATGATGGCTTCGGCCAGGGAGCGTGCGTCCTCTTCGGGCATTCGGATCATGTAGTAGGTCAGTCGCTGGGCGCTCTTGGGCCCTATGCCGGGCAGCTTGTGGAACTCGTCCACGAGCCTCGCCACGGGCGCAACGCCGGATGTGCCGTCAGTGGTCATGCGTAAACCTACGTCAGCCCGGGGATGTTCAGGCCGCCGGTGAGCGCGCCCATCTTGGACTGGGCCATCTCCTGCGCCTTCTCCATGCCCTCGTTGACCGCGGCCATGACCAGGTCCTGCAGCATCTCGACGTCGTCGGGACTGACCGCATCGGGGTCGATGGTCAGCGACTCGATCTTCATCTTTCCGCTCACGACGACCTTTACGACTCCGCCACCGACGGACGCCTCCACCGTGGCGCTCTCCAGCTCCTCCTGCATCTTCAACATCTGCTTTTGAAGCTCCTGTGCCTGGCGGAGCATCTTTCGATTCATCACTGCTCTTCTTCCTCCTTTTCGCTCAGGACGCTTGCCCCCATGGACTGCGCCGCCCGCACCAGGTGGCTGCGCTGGGCAACGCTCTGGCCCGACACGCCGTTGCCTCCGTTCGCCATTTCCAGCTGCAACTCGTACGGCGAACCCATCGCCTTCGTCAAGACCTCGTTAATCTTACGCCTCGTCTCCGGGTCATCGAGCTCTTTTTCCATGCGCTCCATGTTGGAACGGTGCGGGAATCTGACGATAACGGCGCCGTCCACTATCTGTCGCTCACGGGTACCGATCAAGAGCCCGCCGACCTTGTAGCTGGTGCCCACGCGCCTGAGTGCGCCCGTGATGTCTTTCCACAGGTGCTCCAGCCTTGCGCCGGCCTCCTCGGGCACCGGTCCGGATGGAGCGAGGACCGGCTCATCTTGCCGAGGTCTTGGCGGGGGCGGAGCATCTCCAGCGCTAGGCGTGCTCGGCTGACGCTGCGGGCTCGGCCGAGGTGGCGCGGACGCTGGTCTCTCTCGAGCGGCCTCAGCGGTCACCGGCCCTGGCGGCTGTGGCGCGGCAACCTGCTCCGGTTCGGTGCTGGACTGCACCATGGCGAGCTCCAGAGGCAGCGTAGACGACGTATCCCTCTTGAAGTCGGCCTCGCCGAACGTCTTCAACGCGAGCACCGTATGCTCGAGCGTGGCCGTATCGGCAATCTCAACCAGTCGCTCCAGCGTCTCGTCAGGGTAACCCAGAGATGCCGCGGCGCCCGTCTTCAAGAGCAGCACCGCCCTGAGGAACTCCATGGCGCCCCGATGAAGCTGCCGAAGGTCGTTGCCCTGTCCGGCTACCTCGTTTATGAGGGTCAGGCCCTCCTTGATCGACCTGCCCACGATGTGACCCACCAGCTCCAGCGCCATCTCGTCCCCGCCAAGGCCGAGCAGGTCGCGGACGTTCTCCTCGGATATCGGCGAGCCGTATGAGACGATGACCTGTTCGAGCAGATTCTCCGCGTCTCGCAGGCTGCCGTTGGAGGTCCGGGCTATCAGCTGGAAGGCCTCCGGGCTCACCTCGACGCCCTCTTCCCCGCATATGCCCTCGAGCTTGCCGACCATTCTTTCCAGAGGGATGCGACGAAACTCGAAGCGCTGGCATCTCGATATTATCGTCAGGGGGACCTTGTGCGCCTCGGTGGTGGCTAGAATGAAGATGGCGTGACTCGGCGGCTCTTCGAGGGTCTTCAGCAGCGCGTTGAAGGCGGGCTCCGTGAGCATGTGGACTTCGTCGATGATGTAGACCTTGTAGCGCGCCTCGTTGGGCGAGTAACGAATCTTGTCGCTCAGGTTGCGGATGTCGTCGATACCACGGTTGCTCGCGGCGTCTATCTCGATGAGGTCCAGCGCCCTGCCCTCGTTGATGGACACGCAGATCGAACACTGGTTGTCCGGCTCGCCGTTCTCGGGAGACAGGCAGTTGACCGCCTTGGCAAGAATCCTCGCGGTGCTCGTCTTTCCGGTGCCGCGGCTTCCGCAAAACAGGTAGGCGTGGGCGACCTTGCCCTGCACCACCGCCTGTCGCAGGGTATTGGTTATCGAGTCCTGGCCGACCACATCCCCGAGTTTGCGTGGGCGCCACCTGCGGTAGAAGACTTCACTCATCTTCGTTCAACACCTGCGCCGGCACATCCGCCTCTTTGGCCTGCATCACCGCTTCGTCTTTATCTTCCAGGTGGTCATAGCCTAAAAGATGCAATATTCCGTGGGCCAAAAGGTGGGCAAGCTCTCTGACAACGGAGTGTCCGGCGGCCTGGGCCTGTCGCTCAGCCTGTGGATAGGAGATTATGACTTCTCCCAGCCCCTCGGCCTCCCCTGGAGGCATCACGAACTCGATGTCGCGTGAATACTCGGAGCTGGGCTCGTCTTCACCATAATATTCCCCCTCATGGTCAAAAGCAAACGAGAGCACGTCCGTAGTTTCATCCAGTCCACGGTGGTACTTGTTCAGCTTCCTGACCGTGTCATCGTCGGCGATGACCACGCTGAGCTCCCTGGTGGACTGGGCGCTCTCCCTCGCCAATACGACCTCGCCGACTCGCTCCAATAAGTCATTGGGAACGAGGTCTTCGAACTGCTCGAAGACATGCGTGCTTATCTTGAAGATTCTTTGGCCTCTGGCTTCCAATATCCGCAACTCACCAGGTTAGTACGGACATTATAACCGGGCGTCGCCGTATGCGAAGTAGCGAAAATGCCGTATACGAGTACAGTAGACGGAGAGACAGCGTCCGGAGGCAGGCGAGCACCGCGCAATGACTGAGGCATAGCCTAAGGGAGCGTATGACGCGTGTTTATGGATACACGACTAAGAGCCTGTCCGAAAACTGCCACGAATGGTTCGATCCGCCTCAGGCAGACCACGAACGGGCAATCTTCCGTTCGTCCTGTCCGACTCCTAGCAGGCTGATGAAAAATGGGGAGTGCAGAGGGGCCAATCCCCTTTGCCGGGAGTCTGAGGGTGTCCCTCAGATACAATTATCTTCCTTTTCCTTACTTGAAAGAGTGCCAAAGGGATTGTGGAAAGAGTTTTTCGACAACCTGCTAGGAATGTTTATCGCCGGACTCTCCGACTCCTATGAGGAATATCTTCGGAGTCCGATCCATCGGACCGCCGCTGCGGAGAGCATTGTCGAAGGACCGTAAGACGTCCAAATGAGGTTTTCGGATAGGCTCTTAACGAGACGGTATATTTCGCATATGGGCGGGCATCGATCATGATGGAGACGCAGGCCGCTTCGGCGCCGGTGGTGCTAGCCGGGGCAGGGCGGAGGTGGTTCTCACACGGGTTAAGGGCTGATTCGGCGCCGGGTCCGAAAGTGGGCCTGCGTGCCCTGCCTGCGTGCCCTTAATTGAGAGTCACTGCGCGGGAGATCGAGTCGCCTCCGCCACATACGCAGACACAAGCGCGGCCTTGAGGGCGCTCTCGGATATGGGATGGGACACTGGATGTACTTCATTTGCCGAGCCTGCCGCCACCTGGGCCTCGTAGAGCGATGTTTTGCCCTCTACGGACAGATTGACCACCACTGAGCAGCCTCCCCACGTCAGCGACCAGGTGCAGTCGTAGAAGAGGGTTTCCTGCTGGTCCAGCCTGGAACGGCGCACCGAAGCACCTCGCGTCGTGTCGAACTCGGCCTCGCCCTTCAGCAGGTCGTTATTGAGCTGGTCCAGCAGGGTGCAGACCAGCTCGTCGAGCCCGTCCGCCTCCTCCCAAAGGCGGCCCAACGTGAGGGCGTCGTCCGGTGAGACCGGAAGCTCGTCGCCCGCTCTACGGATGAAGTCCTGCGCTTCCGAGTGGTACGCCACCAGCTTTTTGGCTTTATCAGTCCAGGAGGTCTCTGAGCTCATCATCCTTGACCGCTGGCTTCGGAGCCGTTTTTTGGAACACGTGGGACCGGAAATGCGTGGGCAAATAGCAAAGCCATAACCGTTGCGGCAGCCTGGGGGCGTACAGATATGTGCATATTTCGATATCTCCCGTTTGTTAAGAGCCTATCCGAAAACTGCCACGAATGGTTCGACAAGCTCTCCGCAGAAGCGGAGTCCGAAGATATACATTATGAGGAGTCGGACACCACGAACGGGCAATCTTCCGTTCGTCCTGTCCGACTCTTTGAACAGAATATCTTCGGACTCCGTCGCAACGGAGAGCACTGTCGAAGGACCGTAAAACGTCCAAATGAGGTTTTCGGATAGGCGCTAAATCGCGTCCAGTGCCTGCTGAACGAAGTCCATGCCGACCTGATCACGCCACGCGTCCAGAAGCCGGGACGTCAGCGGTCCTGGAATATCCTCTCCAAGAGCGTAGCCGTTCAGGGATGCCACCGGCAGCATGCAGTAGCGCGTGCTCGATACGAACGCCTCGTCGGCCTCGTACACGTCGTAAGGCGAATACTCGCCCTCGTCAACCCCAAGCCCCAGCGAATCCACAAGCTCCAGGACCGTGTGCATACTCACGCCGGGCAGCACGTTGCCGCGGTCGGGCAGCTTGATCCGGCCGTCCTTGGCAAACATGAAGTTCGCGCCCTTGCACTCGGTAATGATACCGTCCTGGTTCGTCATGAGAGG
>JADFKI010000145.1 GCA_022565015.1 Chloroflexota bacterium | reverse complement strand
TGGCCAAGATCCTATCCGAAAACCTCATTTAGACGTCTTACGGTCCTTCGACAATGCTCTCCGCGGCGGCGGAGTCCGGCGATATACATTCCTAGGAGTCGGACAGGACGAACGGAAGATTGCCCGTTCGTGGTGTCCGACTCCTTGTGAGGAATATCTTCGGACTCCGATTCTTCGGGGAGCTTGTCGAACCATTCGTGGCAGTTTTCGGATAGGCTCAAAGTGCGGATGGCTTGCCGTCACACAGATTTCCATGACTCACCCTTTGACCACCGAACCTACATATGAAATCCGTTCTCTTCATAGTTGTTCGTTGCGCCGATCGCCCTGATGGAGCCCCTCATATTGGGATGAATGGAACAGAAGTAGTCAAACCGTCCCTGGAACAGGAATTCCACCTTAAAGGTGTCGCCCTTCTTCAGTTCGCCGCTATCCCATATGTCGGTGGGGGCATTGGGCGTGCCCGACACGATGCGGTGGGTAACGTCGTCAAGATTCGTCCAATAGAACAAGGTGCCGAACGAGATGGTTGTGCTGTCGAGCGTGAAGTCCTTTATCACGGAATCTATCTGAGAGGGCCGCCGCCTGTGCGGATTCGAGCCCTGCTCGACGGCAATTTTTGCCGGCTCAACATAATCCTGGGATTCGCTACGCCCTGAAGGGGCCGAATTGGAGTCGTCAGCGCATGCCACAGCTATGAAAATGAGGGAGGCCGCGGCTATATTTGGAATAAACCTGTTCAAACGCTCGATCTGTCCTAGTCTGAGAGTGCCGCGTAGTTTAGCATAGCTCTTCCCCACATGAATACGGCGGGCGCTGTTGGCCGGATGCCTAGCGCGTGGTAAGATACAGCGAATCGACATATCCCATCATCGAACGCACCTGTTCTAGGGAGGACGAGAATGGCCGACTTTATTGGAATTTTGCCCGCGCATATAACTCCTATGACAAAGGACGGGGGACTGAACGAGGCAGCCTTTCGGGAGGTAATGGAGTTCAACATCCAGGCGGGTGTGCACGGCTTCTGGGTCGCCGGTGGCACAGGCGAAAGCGTGCTTCTCGATGACGAGGAGAACATGCGAATTGCCGAGATCGCCGCGGACCAGAACCGGGGCCGCGTGAATAACATCATGCACGTCGGAGCGCCCACTACCGAAAGGGCGGCGCGAATGGCTGAAAATGCGGCCAGGGCCGGCGTTGAGGCCATCTGCTGCGTGCCACCATTCTTCTATCGCCAGAGCGACGAAAATATCGTCGAGCACTACAGGGTCGTGGGCGCGGCGGCGGACCTGCCCCTGTTCATCTACAACTTGCCGCAGTCCACGGGCGTCGAGATCACGCCCGAGCTCATGAAGAAGATACAGGACAAGGTTCCGCAGCTGAAGGGACTGAAGCATTCAGCGTTGTCGTTCGCGAACGTGCGGGCCTTCGCCCACATGGGCCTCGACTGTCTTATCGGCAGCAGCATGCTCATGCTTCCGGCGTTGACCATCGGCGCGACGGGCTGTGTAGATGGCCCGCCCAACTTCGCTCCCGAGCTGTGGGTCGACATATGGAACGCTTACAACGCCGGGGACATCGAGCGCGCAAAGGCCGCTCAGGACAAGGCCAGCGAGGCCACGATGATCGTCCGGACCGTCGGACTTCACGCCGCGGCCAAGTTCATCCTCAGCGAGCGCCTGGGCATCGATTGCGGAGACCCGCGACCACCCGGACAGCCTCTGACGTCTGAACAGAAGAGCTTCGTTCTTGGCAAGATGGAAGAGCTGGGGTTAACCAGGGTGCCGGTGGCCCAGGGCGACGATTAGGCGACTCCCGACATGGGGCAGCGCGACCTCACACGGAAACGCGGTTAAGTTGAGAATGGAGCGGCTTCAATAGTCGCTCCATTCTTTTTTGGGACTTCGATCAACGTTGGAATCCTCTCCCATTTCGAGTCGGACCCTTTGCGCCATATGAGTCCTGATTCTCGAATTACACATATCGCCGATTCCGGCCACGGGGCTGTAACCGGCCTTTCGCACATGGCCCTATTCCGCTACCATTATCGTCGGCATTCTTCCTATGTCGCGAGGGCAGGCCGCCAGGATTTTAGGGGTTCATCCCAACGTTTGCCAGGCGGTACGAGGTATACGGTGCAACCCAGGACGGCTGAAAATCCTCTGGACAAGATAACCACGCTTACCTTCGACCTCTTTGGAACGGTACTGGACCTCACGGGCAGCCTCGTTCCGCCGATATCCAGGTTTCTCGCCGACAAGGGGTCGGCTATGGATGGCGGAGAGTTCTGGGGCCAGTGGCGGGCCCGGCAAAGGCTCGAGCAGTACCAGGACACGATCATGATGTTGGGGCACAGCGGCTACCTCGAGGTGGCTAAGCGTGCGTTCCTGTTTACCTTACGTAGTAACGACGTTGATTTTACCTACGATGAGGTCGACGATTTCATGACGGTATGGCAGCGGCTCGTTCCCTTCACGGACGCCGTCCAGGGCCTCAACGAGCTCAAGGGGCACTACAGGCTTGTCGCGCTTTCCAACGGCGAGCCGTGGCTCCTGAAGCACCTCGCTGAAAATCAGATAAAGTTTGAATTCGATGACATCATCTCTGTAAACGAAGCGGGCTTCTTCAAGCCGCATCCCTCCGTATACAGGACGGCGACGAGAATACTTCAGGTGGAGCCCGGCGAGATCATGATGGTGGCGGCGCATTCCTTCGACATAATGGGCGCCCGTGCCTGCGGATTCCGAGGTGCATTCGTGAATCGGTACAAGCTCCCCTACGAGGAATCGCCGTTCCAGCCCGACCTGACAGTGAACGATTTCGTGGAGCTGGCATCTGAGCTCGAGGCGGGACGCGGCCAGTGAACTCCAGTCCCGAAGCCGTCATTATCGGCGGCGGCGTCATTGGGTGCTCCATCGCCTACTATCTCGCCAAGGTCGGCGTGAAGGTCACCCTGCTGGAGCGAGGGCGCATCGGCGAGCAGGCATCTAACGCCGCGTCGGGGGTGCTTTCCGCCTCTTCACCCGACGATGATTCTCCCTACGGCAGGCTCACCAGGGAAAGCCTGTCCATGTTCCATACGCTTCACCAGGAGCTGCGGGAGTCGTGCGGCGTGGACACGGAATTTGCCCAGTGCGGCGAGCTTTCGGTGGCGCTGTCCGATAGAGAGGCCGGGGAGTACCAGGCCTACGCCCGCCGGCAGATGGAGGCGGGCAGCCCGGCACGCTGGCTCGACCATCAGTCGGTGCACGACTATGAGCCGGAGCTGAGCCCCAGTGTACTGGGCGGCCTCCTTACGCCGGAGACGTGCCGAATAAACAACCAGCGGTTGACCGGCGCATTCGCGAAATCGGCACAGTGGCTGGGCGCCGACATACGTGAAGCGTCCGAAGTCGTAACCCTCATGCGCAGCGGCCTGCGAATCACGGGCGTGCGGATTCACGATGAGGAGATCTACGGAGACTACACCATCATCGCGGCGGGCCCGTGGTCGAAGGTGATCTCGGAGCTGGTGGGCAGCGAGGTCCCGGTGCGCCCCGTGAGGGGACAGAACATAAACCTCACGCCGGTACGTGGTTCCATCCGGGGGGTCATACACGGATCGTGGGGGCTGCTGGTGCCGCGCAACGACGGCACGATAATCGCGGGCGCTACGGTGGAAGAGGTGGGCTACGACTGCCGGGTGACGGCGGGAGGCGTCCGAGACGTCTTCAACGTCGCGACGGAGATCGTGCCTTCGCTGGCGGACGCGACGCTGAACTGGACGGTCGCCGGACTGCGACCAGGCTCGCCCGACGACATGCCGATACTCGGGCCTATTCCACGTTGGGACGGGCTGCTCATCGCCTCGGGCCACTACCGCAACGGCATACTTCTCAGCGCCATAACCGGCAAGCTCATCGCGGACCACATCATGGGCGAGAATCCCGAGCTGCTGGACCACTTCAGCATCAGGCGGTTCAGGGAGCAGCCGGCTGAGGTCGAGGCGTAGGTATTCGATTCGACCTTCGGGCTGCACCGGCATTGGCCTCACCATTCCCCTTCGTGCACTATAATTAGGGAAGCGAACAGGCCTCGTTCGTCGTTGGATAGTCGAAAGATCGGGCTGTCTGCGGTGGTTCGACAGGCTCACCACGAACGTATGATTAAGGTCGAGCTCACCACGAACGTACTATTAAAGTCAGGCTTACCACGAACGGGTAATTTATTTAAGGAAGGCTCACAACGTACGGCCTACTTTTGGAGTCAGACAATACGAACGTAGTCCCTTTCCATCGGGCCACCTGAGTCAAGAAGCGAATTGATGACGGAAAAGACATACTCGGACATAGAGATATTCAGAAGGCTTGCGTTGCAGGCGCGCCCCTACTGGCGGCATATTGCCGGCATCTTCGCACTTGGGCTGGTGGCGACGCCGCTGCTTCTGCTGAGTCCTCTGCCCCTGAAGATCGCCGTGGACAGCGTCGTGGGCTCGGAGCCGATACCCGGATTCCTGGACGCCGTAGTGCCCGGCTGGATGACGAGCTCCGGCGTGCGGATACTCTTGCTGGCCGCAGGGCTTCAGGTGTTGATCGTCCTGTTAAATCAGCTTCAGAACCTCGCCTCGGACATCCTGCGCGCCACGGCGGGCGAGGGAATGACCCGGGACTTTCGCGCCCGCATGTTCCGCCATCTGCAGCGTCTGTCGCTCATGTTTCACGACACCAAGGGCACGGCCGAGTCCATCTATCGCGTTCAGCACGACACCCCCTCCATCAGGGAGATAATGGTCAGCAGCATCATCACCCTGGTAACTTCGGCCGTGACGTTGGTGGCCACCATTTACGTCATCACCCGCATTGACTGGCAGCTTGCGGTGGTAGCGCTGGTAGTTTCGCCTATCCTATTTATACTGGCGTGGACCTATAACAGACGCATGCGCGGAAGGTACCGCGAGGCGCGCAGGCTACAGAGCTCGGCCCTCCAGGTCGTTCAGGAGGTGTTGACATCGTTCCGCGTCGTCAAGGCCTTCGGCAGGGAAGAAGCCGAGCAGGAAAAGTTCGTGGAGCGGTCGGAGCTTGGGGTGCGTGAGCGGATCAAGCTGTCATTCGCCGAGGGCGCGTTCGGGCTGTTCATCAACCTGACAACCGCGGTCGGGACGGCCGTCGTGCTGTTCATCGGTTTTCGCAACGTGCAGGCAGGCGTGCTCACGCTTGGCGAGCTGCTCATGGTCATCGCGTACCTGGCGCAGCTCTACAGTCCGCTGCGAAACATCAGCCGGCAGGCCGCGACGCTGCAGACCTCGATAGTCAGCGCAGAGAGGGTCTTCGAGATACTCGACGAGGTCCCGGACATCGTCGATGGTCCCAACCCCCGGCGTCTCAAACGAGCGAGCGGAGAGGTCGAGTTTCGCGACGTGTCCTTTGCCTACGACCAGAGCATGCCGGTGCTGAGCAGGATGTCGTTTCGCATCGAGCCCGGCACACGGCTGGGCATCGCAGGCGTCACGGGCGCGGGCAAGACTACGATCGCCAGCCTGGTCACGCGCTTCTACGACCCCGACGACGGCGCGATACTTCTCGACGGTGCGGACCTGCACGAATACAGGCTCACCGACCTGCGAAACCAGTTCGCCATCGTTCTTCAGGAGCCGGTACTGTTCTCCGCCAGCATAAGCGACAACATCGCATACGCGAGGCCGAATGCGGGCGTCGACGAGATCGTTGCGGCGGCAAGGGCGGCAAACGCCCACGACTTTATCGAAGGGCTGGCAATGGGCTACGACACGGCCGTAGGCGAGCGCGGCATGAAGCTGTCCGGCGGGGAGCGCCAACGCATAGCCCTGGCGCGGGCGTTCTTGAAGGACGCGCCGGTGCTGATACTGGACGAGCCCACGAGCTCCGTTGATATCGGGACGGAGTCGGTGATCATGGACTCCATGGAGCGGCTGATGTCGGGCCGCACAACCATCATGATCGCCCACAGGCTTAGCACGCTGGAGGCCTGCGACGCCCGCCTTGAGCTGGACCGCGGCGAGATCGTCAATGCGTGGGGCAACGTTGAGGTCAGGGGCCTGGAGGCCGGCCTCTCAGCCACTCACCAACCGGCGTGAGCGGTTTAACCTCGCGAGAGGCCGGTAACCGCTTAAGGTAGGCGTTCTTCTCCAACATGCGTAACGCTTCCCCGCCCAACGCTCCGCCGAGGTGGTAGCGGCGCTCCGTCCAGTCCAGGCATGCGAAGGCGAATTTGCGCTTTTTGTTTGAGAGCCCGTCGACGTCGATCCCCAGGCGGGCCATTGCCTGGGCTCCGTCGGATGTCAGCCGCACGGGAGCATGAAACTCGTCGCCCTGGACCTCGATCCAGCCAAGCTCCAGCAGCCCGTCCATGAGTGCGACGCCCTCCACGCCCGCCAGGTGGCCGTAGCAGCTGCGTGCCCTGCGCAACGGAGTATCGCGGCGCACCTCTCGCTCGGCCTGCGCGCTTCTCTCTGGTCTGCCGGACGCGATCATAGTTACACTCCAAATCTGGATACTGACCTAGGACGGCGCTCCCGGCACCTTCGTCCCGGGTGTCGTCATTCGCATGCTGTATAGCCCCGTGCGTGCCGTGAAAAACATCGTCCTGTTGTCGGGTCCGCCCCAGGCGCAATTGGCGGGTATCTCGGGCAGCCGGATGATACCAAGGTGCTTACCCGACGAATCGAAGACCCAGCAGCCGCCGGGCCCTGTGCAGTACACGCGGCCTTCGACATCCACCTTCATGCCGTCGGGAACGCCGTCCGTCTCCTTCGACGACATATCGGCAAACCTGCGGCCGTTGGAGACGCCCCCGTCGGCATGGACGTCGTAGGCCATGATGTACTTGCCCTCTCGCGTGTTCGCTACGTAAAGGAGGCTCTCGTCGGGAGAGAAGACGAGGCCGTTGGGGTATTCGAAGTCGGTGATGACGGGTGACACGGAGCCGTCGGGCGCGATGCGAAATATTCCGAGGAAGCCGATCTCGCGGTCCTGCGGCTCGATTCGACCCTGTGGGTCGGTGAAGTAGAGACTGCCGTCGCTTCTACCAACGACGTCGTTGGGCCGATTCAGCCGCTTGCCTTCCCAGCGTTCTACCAGCGGCGTGATGCTGCCGTCGGGCTCCATTCGCGTGATTCGGCGCTCGTCGCCCTCACACATGACGACGCGACCCTGGCTATCGAAGGTCTGGCCGTTGGTGCCGCCGCTGCCCTCTCGGACTACCTCGGGCTTGTCGCCGGGAACGATCTTGTACGTTAGCGGCGGGTCGTGGCGCAGGTCGACGAAAAACAGGTGGCCCGCCGGGTGCCACAGCGGTCCCTCCGTGAACACGAACCCCGTCGCCAGGGTCGTAACCTCGGTGGATTCCAGGATGTTTGCCAGGTCGTTGTTCATGAAAACTCCTTTGTAATCCGAACCTCTCCGAAAAGTCGGTCCGATGAATCGGACTCCGAAGATATTCCAAGTAAGAGTCGGAGAGTCCGAAGATATACAGATTATGGAGTCGGACGCCCCGACTGGGCGGAGGCGTAACAAATTCAATCCATACCCCTTTCCCTCTTAAGGAGGGAGAGGGGCGCCCTCAACCCTGGCATCGACTTGAAACGATGTGGGGAGAGGTTGGCTCCTTGGCCGATAGCCCCGTTTGATTTGGTATCGAACCTCACCCCGACCTGTCCGGGATGTATCGAATTCATTCCACACCGCCCTTAATCTTTTTATCAAAATGAAACGACGTGGGGCGAGGTCACTCCTTCCAGCCGACAGCCTCAAAGTTGGAAGAGGCCCACAGAGAATCTGGATGATTTCCCCATGACCTCAATGCCTTGGCGAAGCTGCCAATGGTTTCGGCATCGGCGTAGCCCTGCTCCTGCGCCCGTTCGGTGAATTGGGGCGACTCCGCGTACCGCGCAAAGAACTCACCTATGTTCCCCACCTCGCGTATGGTCTCCGCGTTTTCATAATTTCCATATATGTCGTATGAGGCCGTTGCCTGCACCCTCTTGAAGCCGGCAACGCGCAGCATGGCCGCAAGTTGCCTACCCAGTCTCGAGTTGCCACCGTTCGATCGCCATACCTGTTCCCGTACCTTGAAAAATTCTAAGATGGTTTCGTCGTGAGGGTTGATAACCAATCCTCCCAAATCGCTATCACGTACGCCTATGACGCCGCCCGGCCTCAAGACGCGGTGCATCTCGGCCAACGCCGTATCAGGATCCGTGAGATGCTCCAAGAGGGTGTGGGCAAAAACAGCGTCGAACGCTGAGTCGGGAAAGGGGAGTTGATACGAATTGGCGACCTCGAATCTAGCGTTGGCGACACCTTGCTCAGATGCGAATGCTATCGCGCGCTCGACCTCGCTAGGCCCTATGTCTATGCCGACGACTTCGCCGGGAGCGACCGCTTCGGCAAGCCCGAGGGTAATCGTACCCGGCCCGCAACCGCAGTCCAAAAGACTCATACCGGCCTTCATGTAAGGAAGAAAAAAGGCAGCCTGACGACCGGCCGACCTGGTCGCCATGTATTGCGAAGCAGCGCCGTAACCGTGAGTGTATTGCTCTCGGTCAGCTTCGGTCTGTGGTTCGTCTGCCATAAATCGCCTCCCGCGCCAGGGTCTGCCTTTCCCCGACATTAAGTAATGCAATGCCCTTCAATTCCATGCCCGTCTCCGTTCACGGAGAGGGGAGCCCTCAACCCTGGCATCGAATTGAAACAACGCGGGGAGAGGTCGGCTCCGCGGCCAATCCTACCACAGCCTACATAAGTAATAACCTCCAGTCTGTGTTGCACAGACCATGCATCGGCGGTACACTCACGGGAACCTGTATTGAACCTGTATTAAGGATGGAGAAATGTCGGTAAGAATTGGAATCGGGTTCGGCGGCTGGCCATTTCCCGACGCCGACCCCAAACACCTGTGGCGCTACGTAGATGCCTGCGAGGAGCTCGACGTCGACTCGCTGTGGCTCAGCGACCGGATCGTATCTTCGACACTGAGCATGGAGCCCATCGTGGCGCTGTCCTTCATCGCCGGCCGGACCGAGAAGCTAAAGGTCGGGACCAGCGTCCTCGCCGTGCCCCTTCGAAACCCGACCGTTCTGGCCAAGGAG
>JADFKI010000144.1 GCA_022565015.1 Chloroflexota bacterium | reverse complement strand
TGCCTCCTTGGGCCCCACGGGGCCAAGTATCCCCCCGCACTACCCCCTCCCTACTTAAACAGCTTCACCAGTCCCCGGCCGAGCCTGCAGCCCATGGTGCTGACCTCACGATGGATTACTTCTACTGGACGCGATTCGCCCCAGGTCTCTCAGATAATGGTAACGTCAGCAGTCCCAGCGCGTGTTGACCTATCTTTTTGGCGCATGCCTGGCAACGTTCAGGCAGAAACTGCTTGCCTGCAACCCAGCGACCTTCTCCACAGTCCACGCATTCTACCCAGATATGCCATCTCCTGTCAGACCGACCAATTGCCCCTCCCCTGATCCTATCACCCACCTGTGGCATATATCCCATCCTCCTCGAGACTTTGCCTCCAGGGAAACGCGCTCCGTGGCTCTCAGAACGATTGAACTCAGTAGTCTTCAGGCAGCAGCACCTTCGTATAACTACGATCCCACTCCGTGATAACCCACACCTGGGTGCCATCACTGGTGTGGTAGGCGGAAAACAGTGAGGCCCGACCCTTGAGTGCGTTGTCGTTAAGCTCCTGTTCAGATTGATCCATGTCTACCCAATCACCGATATGTCGGTTCAACATCCTCGCAAGCTCCTCTTCCCAGCTATCGGGGATACTCTCAGCCAACCTCTGCGGTAGGCTAAAAGTCACAACTACACGACGCGGAGAAAACGACTGCGTTGCCATAATTACCCCTCCCTTCGACTATCTGAACTCTTTCGGTAATTGACCCAAGGACGATCCTTGTGGAATCCCTTAGAAGCCGAGCAAGCATGGAAACCGCACTCTGCCATGGTGCCAAATGCGATCCATCTAAATCCTCTTTGTAATCTGCACAAATAGTTCATCATCGATTTCGTAACCTCCATTTCACCCGGAATATACCCTGGCCAGAATGGTAAAACCACTACTCTGATTCCATTGATTCTTGGTTGCACGGCCAAAAGACCGGCAAAAAACCCCTCTTGAGGCGGTTTTTTGCCCACATGAAACCCGTTATACACCCAACTGTTGATTCTCATCAACACTGAGAGACCACCTCTAACCACATTGGATTTCAGCATTTACATCTTTCGTGCTGTCATGACAGTTCTTGAAAGGTGTTCTATATGCCCAGTATCTTTCATGATGTGTCAGGTCCCCCCCCCAACCTGCCCTAAGGACCCTATGGATTCCTTATTGTCTCTTATATATTCTTCTTTCATCTTTATGCGCTCTTAGATAGGGATTGCATAGGGTTCATAGGGTATAAGGCCAGTGTATTCGTATTGACGGTACGACCCAGATCCTACCCGCACTCTCTCGACATCCGGAAAGACGCGTTTTATCTCCTGGCCAAACGTCTGGGACGCCATCGGCTTGCAGCCGTTGTCATCACACCACTGGCGATAGAACTTGTACACCTTAGAGCAGGGTGTCGATTGCCCGTTGGGCGATGATGTGAAGTTGTCAGTCAGAAATGCCCGCGCGGGATCGCTGTCCCTGCGGTACTCCTCGATCAATTCCGCATTCGCCTGGGGAACGATAAAGCCATTTCGGTTCAGGCTGCATAGCCCCTCCAAGGCCCAATTGAAGATTCCCGGAACGTCGCTCTTAACGATTTGAGACGCCAGATCCTTTATCCGCTCATCCGCAGAAATCGTCTTATTGAACGGCACCAGCAGAATCCTACGCCAAATCCCTTGCGTTTTGTCATGAAAACGAGGAAGAGCGTTTGTGGAGATCATAACCTTGGCCGTTGGGACTGCCTCCACGGGATCCTTGTATTTTCGGTCAAACGTAAACCGATCCCCAGCTACAAATGCCTTGAGCAGAGATTCCCCTTCGTCGTCGACCATGTGAGAGGATTCATTCGTGATGTTTACCAGCTTACCGAGAGTGCTGTGGAGACCAAATTGCGTGGAGAACCGACACAGTGATACGTGGCTACAATTCTCTTTGCCGATGAACGTTTCTACGACTTCCGAGAAAACTGATTTGCCGTTTGCGCCTTCCCCGACAGTTAAAAGGAATCTCTGTTCCCGCAAATCCGGCCGTAGCAGATACCCACACCACTGTTGAAGCAGCGCGACGTATTCCTCGTCCAGCCGATAGCCGCCCCCGTAAACGACCACATCATGGAGCTGCTGATCATGATAGACGCGGCCAAGAGGGCGTCGGCGGGGCGCGTCACGGCCGTCATGCCCTACTACGGCTACGGTCGCAGCGATAAGAAGGACCAGCCACGCGTCCCCATTACGGCAAGGCTTATCGCCAATCTCATCGAGACGGCCGGCGCGGACCGCATGCTTACGATCGACCTGCACGCGGGACAGATCCAGGGGTTTTTCAACATTCCGGTGGACGAGCTTACCGCCATACCACTGCTGGCGCGACACTTCAACGAGCGGGGGCTAAAGGACATCGTCGTGACCGCCACCGACGTCGGCGACGCCAAGAGGGCAAGGGACACGGCCAATATCGTGGACGCTCCCATTGCCATCGTGGAGAAGCAACGCCTGGGAAACCAGGACTCGGTGGAGGCCACCAACCTGATAGGCGACGTAAAGAACAGGACGGCCCTGATCGTCGACGACGAGATTGGGACGGGCGGCACGGTCGTTGCAGCGGCCGATGCGCTGAAGGAGCACGGCGCAGGCGACATATACTGTTACGTCACCCATCCAGTCTTGAGTGGGAGCGCGACCAGGGTACTGGAGGACAGCGTCGTAAAGGACATCATCGTTACCGACACGCTGCCGCTTCCGGACGGGAAGCGTGGCCCCAAGATATCGACGATATCGGTGGCGTCGCTTCTCGGAGAGGCCATCCACCGCATCCACAGCGGACTTTCCATCGGCGCGATGTTCGACACCTAGGCCGATGCTACCTTGCCGTCAGCCCCCCGTCCAGGTATATGATCTGGCCCGTCATGTAGTCGGTGGCGGGGCTCGCCAGGTATGCGGCCAGCAGTCCCAGCTCCCGTACGTCTCCCTCCCTTTTTAACGGGATTCCCTCCAGGTGGCGACGGCGTCCCTCGGGGTCGGTCCAAGTCGGGTCCGTCATCTCCGTATGGTAATCGCCGGGGCCGATTGCGTTCACGCAGATGTTGTAAGGGGCCCACTCCAGGGCCAGCACCCTCGTCAGCATATTGACCGCCGCCTTGCCGGCGTTGTAGGCCGCGACCAGGGGAAATGCCTGCAGGGCGTTGTTGGAGCTTATATTGATGATCTTTCCATAGCCGTTGGGAATCATGTGACGGGCCACCGCCCGGGCGCAGTAGAATACGCCGTCGAGATTGGTCCGCATGATCTCCGACCAGGCTTCGTCCGTCGTGCCCGCGCTGCTGTCCCCCGAGACCAGCGGCGGAGCCAGGTCCTCGTCGGGCAGGGGGACGACGGGCATCCTCAGCAGCTTGCCCGCGTTATTTACCAGAATGTCGATCCTGTCGAACCGGTCCAGCGCTTGTTCGACCATGGAGTCGACCTGGGACGACGAGGAAACATCGGCCTGTACCGCGAGCGCTCTTCGACCCAGCGTCTCCACCTCCTCTGCCGTCCGCTCGATCTCGGACTTAGTCCGTGCCGATACGACCACGTCCGCGCCGGCCTCGGCAAGGACAAGGGCGATAGCCCTGCCAATGCCTCGACCGCCGCCCGTGACGATCGCGGTCCTGCCCTCTAAGCTGAATTCCGGCAGCATCGGCCCCTCCTTTACCTGCTCTTCGGCTAGAACATTGCGGCGTTATATATCAGTCTGGCGCAGGGCTCCAAGACTCGTTGCCGCCCGACGACTCTTCACAGAAGTGCGATCGCGCTGATACCCGCGACGATCATAGCGGTAGACACCAGCTTGTTAGTCAGGGTCTTCCTGTCCAGCGGCTCGTCCAGCAGTCGCCAGAACCTCATGCTGAACAGTATGCTGAGCGCCAGCACAATCATGGGCCTGGCCGACATCACCGTGGCGACCAGGGAGACCGGGCCGAGATCGATAGCCCACAGCACAAGCGCCATGCCGACGAACGCGAAGACGCCTTCCGTCATCACAAATATACCCGTCGCCGCCGGGCTCTTGAAGACGCGCAACGCGTCACGCAGCACGGACGGCCTCGTCATCAACAGAAGGCACGTGGTGCCGAGCCCGAAGTTGCGCAAGATGAGCAGGTCCCAAAACTCCATCTCCTGTAGGAGGAACTTGCTCAGAAATATGCCTAGAGCAAAGGTAGCGCTGCCAAGCATCAGTAAGAAGAAAGACGAGTCCAGGGGAAACGATCTCCTCTGTTCTGAACCTTTCTGGGAGATGAATGCCGCGCCCGCGACCGTTACGGCAATGGCCAGCCAGTGCAACGCCGTGAGCCGCTCGGAGAGGAATACAACGGCGAGAATCGCGACGAAGACCGGCGAGCTGGAGACCACGGGAATGACGCGAGAGACGTCGCGGTAACTCATCACCCAGAACATTGTTGCCAGAGAGACCCCCCAGAGCATGCCTGATAGATACGCGACGCCCCACACCTGGAATGGATAGCCGTGTAGGGGAGAGAACAACATGATGACCAGGCCCATGACGATCTGGACGACGCCGACCAGGAAGATGAACGTCGCCGCCCGAGGAATGAAGCGCTGGAAGATGATCTTATCCAGGACGGAGACGATTGCGAAGGCAAATGCGCTGGCGAGGGCGACGAATAACCAGTCCATTGCGGAAGTATAACTCATGACTTCGTTCGCCCGCATTATTTCGAGGCGATCACTGCATGGCGGGCGGCCCGTGACTTCACTCCGGCGATGGGGCACCGGAGGGGATACGTGGGGGCCGTCGGAGTATTCAGCGAGAAAGCGGAATCAGCCCAGGGCGTTATGACCCGTAATGTCACGTCCCAAGATCAACGTGTGCACGTCGTATGTCCCCTCGTACGTGTCCACCGTCTCCAGGTTCAGCATGTGCCGTATCACGTCGTATTCCAGGGTGATGCCGCTGCCACCCAGGATCTCGCGGGCGGAGCGGGCCGCCGTCAGGGCCGCCCTGACATTGTCCCGCTTGGCCAGCGACACGTGCGTGTAGTTGAGCTTGCCCTCGTCCTTGAGGACCGCCAGCCTCCAGGCCAGCAGGAGTCCCTTTGTGTGGTCCGTGAGCATATCCACCAGTTTGTCCTGCACGAGCTGCCGAGAGGCGATGGGCTGCCCGAAAGTCACGCGGTTCTGGGCGAACTCCAGCGCGCTGGAGTACACGGCCTCGAGGGCTCCAAGGGCTCCCCATGCGATTCCGTATCTCGCCTGGGTGAGGCAGGCCAGGGGCGCCGAGAGGCCCCTCGCTTCCGGCAGCATCTGGGACGCCGGCACGCGGACGTCCTCCAGCACGAGCTCGCTGGTCACCGAGGCCCTCATGCTCATCTTGTGCTTGATCTCGTTGGCGAGAAACCCTTCGGCGTCCGTCGGCACGACGAAGCCGCGGACCACGTCTTCATCATCCTTGGCCCAGATGACGGCGATGTCCGCGATGTTGCCGTTGGTTATCCACATCTTTGTGCCAGACAGCAGATAGGTCTCGCCGTCCTTGCGGGCTCGGGTCCTCATGGCGCCGGGGTCGGACCCGCCTTCGTGCTCCGTGAGGCCGAAGCACCCGATCATCTCGCCTGCCGCCAACCCGGGCAGATACGCCTCCTTCTGCTCCCCGGAGCCGTACCGGAAGATCGGATACATCACGAGGGCCCCCTGGACGCTGGCAAAGCTTCGAAGGCCGGAGTCCACGCGTTCGAGCTCGTACATGATGAGGCCGTAGGCGATGCTGTTAACTCCACTCGCGCCGTACTCTCGCGGCAGGTTCGCGCCGAGGTAGCCCATCTCCCCCAGTTTGGGAACCAGCTCCCTCGGGAACTCCCCCGCCTCCCACTGCTCGCTAATGCCCGGCCGCACCTCCGCCTCCAGAAAGTCGCGGGCCGAGGACTGCACCTGCCGTTCGTCCGTGGACAGCATCTCCAGAACGTTGAAATAGTCGAGCATATCTACTCCCGCCGAATCGTGTAACCATCACTTGATACCTATCGGTGGTTCCTTGACACGGGTCAATAATTCCACCTAATGGATGAACCTTGCAAATCTCGTTGCCCACGAAATTTTACACCATCGACCTGTCGCATTCCGCACCCATATTCGTGAGCTACATCCTCACGGTTTTCAAGATTAAAATCGAATGTCGAGGTAACTCGGCGAGCTGGACCGGTCTGTGTTTATGCCTGCAAAATCGGGGGCGATAATGGCTATTTTAGGTATAAATACATACTTAAAAAAAGCCATAGTATTCCGTAAAACCGACGGGAGCGAATGCGGGTTTCATTTGAAGACCATATGACGTGGGATTGGGTATATACACCAGCCAGAAAGTATCCCATGAGAGTACACCTGAAGCGTTTGATGAAATATCCCACGTTTATATCAGCCAATAGTGCACAAAAGTCGATGCGCCTCTCTGGGTTCGCCCGAGGAAAAGGCGGGTGGATGCCGACGTCCTTCTCTGAACGTGGGATCCTGCGCGAAGGATGAAAGCGGATAGGCGCTGCACTTCGGCAGAAATGTGAGAGCTTACGAACGGATGGACAAATTCATGTCGATCTTCGGAGGGAACGCCAGGCGGGTACAGCCATTGAATGGCCGGCCTGCTGGGGAATTCTAAACATCTACTAAAAGAAGAGGGAGGAGTAAACGAGTCATGAAGCTAAATGTAAGGACAAAATTGATCGGTGGCTTCCTGGTAGTGGTCGCCATGCTGCTTGTCGTCTTCGGCATCAGCTATAACGGCCTGACCTCGATGGCCGCGGCCACGGACAAGATCGTCCATGAATCGCTTCCGGAAGTGGAGGAAGTGGCCGACCTGGAGCTCCAGCTTGCTCTCCAGACCGAGCTGTACTTCGAGTACGCGCTCACCCTGGACGATGAGATCCTGGAAGAGGCCCGGGATCAGACGGAGATAATACTCGAGGAGTCGGCCCAGCTTGAGGAGCAACTCGCAGGCGAGCCGGAGTTGCTCGGCCTACTCTTGAAGTTCGAGGACGAGTACGAGGAGTTCCTTGAGGAGTCCGAGGTGTTTGCCGCCCACTATCGAGCCGGGGAAACGGCCGAAGGCCTGGAAGCCCTCCACATAATGGTCGTTGAAGAGGAGGAGATGGAGGAGGACCTCGCCGAGCTGGCGCATTTGATAGATTTGGGGATTGAAGAGTCCTTCGCGGCGGCGGAGAGTACCGAAAAGAGCGCGATCCAGCTAATAGTCGCTGTGTCGATAATCGCCACCGCCACCGCCTTGATAATTGGTTTCTTGCTGTCTCGCAGCATATCCAACGGCGTCACCTCGGTGGGCAGAGCATTGCAGCGGATCGCCGTCGGCGACGTCACCGCGCAGGTGGATGTCAGCTCCTCCGACGAAATCGGAGCCATGGCCCAGTCCTACAGGGAGATGCAGGAATATCTGACAGAGGTGTCCGAGTCGCTCACTCGAGTCGGTGAAGGTGATCTTACGGTCGAGGCCAGGCCAAGATCGGAGAATGATGCCCTGGGCAACGCCATGTCCCTGATGATCGCCAGCATGAGGTCCCTGATAGGCGACCTTGGGAATACTTCCACCGGCTTGGCTACCGCCAGCTCACAGCTCTCCAGCGCGGCGGAGCAGGCCGGACAGGCCACGTCCGGCATTACGCAGGTGAGCCAGCAGGTCGCGCAGGGGGCGAGCCAGCAGACGGAAAGTACCCAGGCCGCCACCGAGGCCATGCAGCAGCTCTCCAACGCCATCGACCAGATAACAAGTGGCAGCGAGGAGCAGAGCCGGGGCGTCGAGCAGGCCACAAATATAGTCGGGCAGGTGTCTACTGCCATCGCAGACGTGGCTCGAAACGCACTGGAGGCCACGGAGGGTTCCAACCAGACCAGCGAGGCTGCAAAGAGCGGCGCCGAAATGGTTGATCAGACGATTGAGGGCATGGGCAAGATCAGCGCCGCCATGGACGAGGCGTCCAGTCAGATCGCCCAGCTGGGTACGCAGTCAGAAGAGATTGGCAAGATCGTCGCCGTCATTGACGACATCGCGGCTCAGACCAACCTCCTGGCGCTGAACGCGGCCATCGAGGCGGCGGAGGAGGGTACCAAGGAAGTCGCAGAGGGCGTCAAGCTGGCCGAAGAGGCCGGCAGGGCCCTTAGCAACATCACGGAATCCGTTGAGGGAGTGACAAGGCAGATCGAGCAGATCTCCGCCTCGGCCGAGGAGGTCAGCGCCTCCAGCGACGAGATGGTGAAGACGATGGACGGCGTAAGCAGCGTCACGGAACAGAACAGCGCCGCAAGCGAGCAGATGGCCGCTAACAGCACTGAGGTGTTCAAGTCCGTCGAGAGCATCACCGCGGTCTCCGAGCAGAATAGCTCTGCGACCCAGGAGATGAGCGCTTCCGCAGAGCAAATGAGCGCCCAGGTGCAGGAGGTGGTCGCATCGACTCAGGACCTGGACGGCATGGCCAAAACCCTCCAGCAGGCGGTAGCAGCATTCAAACTTGATACTAATACCGCCGAAAATGGGGTAGCCCCAAGGGAAAGCGAAGAGAAGAAATGGTCAGCCGAGAGGCAGAGTTCGTCCGTCGCGGTTCCCGAAACCGTGGCAGGCAAAGGGCAGTAGGGAAGACAGAGACATCTCGCAAGAAGCCTAGTATCGCTAACTAGGAGAGGGCCTGGCCATGAACTGGCTGGGCCCTCTTTGTTTTAGACGGTCGCAGATTGATGAGCCGGCCTAAGAGAGTCCGACATCGACGCGACGCATAGGCCTGCCCGAGCCTTCCAGATTGATTGAGTATTGCATGCAGACTCTGTAGACTCATTTCATGAGCGGTAGCGGCGGCGTGAGCGAAGAGTCCGAACCCCTCACTTCGGCTATCGGCCATAGACCCACCGAATCCACCTCGGATGGTCCTGCGGGGCGGTTGGCGACCGAATCGCCGCCGCCGTCCCAATCCGGGCAGAGCGTTTCCGGCCCTTCGACTGCATCTTCCGGTATCGCCGCGTCGGTCAACGTCTTCAAGACCACGTTCAGCTCCCTTTCTAACCGACACTTCCTCTTCCTGTGGCTCGGAATGCTATCGCTAATGGCCGGAACACAGATGCAGATGCTAACAAGGGGATACCTGGCGTAC
>JADFKI010000006.1 GCA_022565015.1 Chloroflexota bacterium | reverse complement strand
ACTGCTACACGCATGTTCGACCTCCAGTGCATGTTACAGGGACGGCGCCCGCTCAATGAGTGGAATCATTCAGGTCATCTAGGAATTGGCCTTACCCAGTCTTTCAAGTGCCTCCTCTCGCTCTCGCGCCCGCTGAGGAAACCACCGGGAGAAATAATCCTCGTCCAGCCAGTGCCTGCGTGACTCAGTGCCTTGGACGAAAGCCCTGTCGACTATCGGCATGATGGAGTCGGATGACTTTGGGTTGAAGCGCTCCCATCGCCTCACATGTTCTTCCGACCGGAAGAGATTCATCCCACTTCAACGGTCCGGCCAAGAGTTGTCGGACGGTTCATTGTCATGGGCGACGGCGCCTTCCGGCTCACACAACACGACTTGGCCGTCGCACATCTCCACGACGATAGGCTCGTCGCAGTCAGGGCAGACTGTGTCTATCCTGACTCGCTTGCGCGGAAACAGCCGGCACACGGCCAGCGACTCTATGCCTCATTGACCAAACCACTTCTGCTCACCTTCGACGCTGATTTTGTACTGATTGGGGCGATTGGAGAATGGGCAGAGAGTGGCTATGTCGCCGTCCTCGTCAAGCCAACCCGGATACCCGGTGGCCATTAGGTCACTGAAAACGGCGCGTGCTTTACCTGGGTCAAGGCCAAGAGTCGCAGCAAGCTCAGTACTAATTGGAGCACGGCCGGTCTGCACCATGCGGGTCATGATCGCGTGGAAGGCTAGGTCCAGAAGGTCAGCGCCTGTCGTCGTCATGGTTTACCTCCCTAACGGCCGCTTGACACTGTGTTAAGAACTAGGTGTTAGGCCCTCAAGATCCCCCGCCGCGACAGCACGCGCTCCATGAGCGGCCTCATGCCGAGCTCGGTGGATATGGCCAGGGACTCGTCCAGCATGGCCACGGCCTTGGTCCTATTTTCGTCCGTTCGTGGTGAGCCTGTCGAACCATGCCGCCCTTCGACAAGCTCAGGGCGAACGGAATTCGAGCGCTCAAGAAGCATGTCGGCGTAGTCGCAGAGTGACCAGGCAAGCTCAGGTCGGTAGCCGGCTTTGCGGCAGAAGGTCAATGCGTCGTCGAAGTGGTTCTGGGCGTCTTCAAGGTTGCCCATCGTTTGGGCTAGGAGGCCTAGAATGCGGTCGTAGCTGAAAGGCGCAAACATGGCGACTTCGCCACTTCTCGGTTTGAGAGCTGCGTACTGTTCTCTTGCGGCCTCAGCGTCACCTCGCTCCATCGCCATCAGCGCCAAACCTACTCTGGCCAGGACGGCTGAGTTGGGTCGAGAAGATGGCGACGAGAGGCTTGTATTGGCCGCTGCTTCCGCGAGTTCGATACGGTCAACACGGCCAGTGATTCGACTAACCAGAGGTATGACGCAAGCTTTCGTTGCATCACCTATCATGCCAGGCCTCTCTGAGAGCTCCAGCAGGCGCTCAAGGTAGGCTTCACCCGCGACCGCGTTGCCTGTCTCATACTCGATTGTCACTCTGAAGCCGAGAAACCAAGGTTCCTGATTCGTCACTGCCAAAGTCTGGTCGATGAGCTTGCGCGCTGCCTCCCAATCGCCGTTCAGAGCAGCCACCGTTGTGCTGGGCAACAACGAACGTACCAGCCACAACCGGTCTCGTAGTGCCTCTGCGGTCTTGACCAGCTCCGCATCATATGCCCGTGCCCGGTCGGGCTCTCCCTTCACTAAGAGCGACATAGCAGCCCAAAGGTGCGCTCGTATCTTGGCATAACGGTCATCAACCAGTCCGGCTAGCCCGATGGCTCGCAGGCTTCTGTCCAGGCACTCTTGCCAGCGGAAGTGCTGGCCGTCTGTGCTGCCGCTATTGGCGAGTGTCCGCATTTCCAGGGCCGTGTCGCCCAGGCGTCGTGCTATTGCCAGCGCCTGTTCGTACGCCTGCTGGGCGGGCTCGTATCCGTCCCTGGTAAACCCCAGAGCGTAACCATGGTTGCAAAGGACGCGTCCCGCCTGGAGAGAATCGGGCGGCGCCAGCTCCACGGCTCGTGCGATGACGTCCGCCATGGGGACAATGAAATCCGCGTGGGAGTGCTCCGCAATGGATATGGCCCGGTCTGTGTCTCCTGATCCGATGTAGTAATCGAACAGGTTCCTCAGGTTCGACCTCGCTTCAGCCATCTGATTCATAGCCAGTTGAGCGCTGCCCAGGCTTGACATTATGGCCGCGGTCTCAGCGTCCATCGGCAGGTGATGCTTCGTAGCCAGCGCCCTCTGGAAGTGGGTCGACGCCTCCTCGTAGGCGTATGCCGCAAGGGCGCGGTCACCGGCCACCTTGGAGTATCGCACCAGCTTTTCGGGGCCAATGACCGATTCGGCTTCGGCGGCGTGGTAGGCCAGGTCTACGGCATGGACCTCGATGTTGTCCTTATACAGCTCCTCGAACACCTCGATGATGCGGGCATGCAGCCTCACACGGCGCGTCGTGGTAAGCTCGTTGAACAGCGTCTGCTGTATGAGAGCATGGGTGAACTGGTAGACGTCGACGCTGTCAGGCATCTCCTCGATGACCCGTGCCTTCAGCCCCTCCTCCAGTACCTCCAGCAGCCTGTCCTCCGACATGCGCTGCCCCGAGTCTGCCGAAGGGTCGTCAACGAGACGCGCCAACTGCTGCATCTCGAACTCACGGCCTATCACCGCCGCTATCGTGAGGGTCTGGTTGCACCGCTCAGAAAGCCTGTTCAGACGCCTGCCGATGACCTCTCTCACTCCCTCGGGTATCCGCACGTCCCAGCTATCCCTGTCTTTTGCCCGCTCTGCCGTGAGCTCCCCTTCTTGCACCAGCAGCCTCACGACCTCGGTCACGAACAGGGGGTTGCCTTCTGTCTGGGTGTACACAGCCTGGACCAGACCTCGTGGTGGGGTGATTCCAGATACCATTTCTATAAATCTGTCTACGTCTTGCTGAGACAGACCCCGCAGTAGCACACGCTCGAAGAGCCTTTCTCGTGTTAGCTCCCCTAGCGTCTCAGACAATGGGTGTTGCCTGGAGAGGTCTACATCTCGGTAGGTGCCGATTATCATCAGTCTTGAGTTGGCAAGCTCTGGTGCGAGGAATTCCAGGAGCAGGAGCGTGGGCTTGTCTGCCCAGTGCAGATTGTCCAGTATGACTACCAGCGGCTTGCTACCCGATGCGCTCTTCAGAAATGCCGTGATGGAATCGAAGAGCCGAAATCGGGCCTGCTCAGGGTCGTCAAGCTTCGTAGCGGGTTGAAGCCCGGGAAGCCTCTCTCTCACGTCGGACACTATCTCGGCAATGTCGGCTGCTCCGCTGCCCATCTCTGTGCCTATCTGCTGCGGCTCGTGCTCTCTCACGTAGGAGCGGATGACCTGTATCCAGGGCCAGTATGGCGGTGCTCCTCGACTCTCATGGCATCTGCCCCACAGCACCTGGCAGCCACGCAGACCCGCATATGTCGCCAGCTCCTGTGCGGTGCGGGTCTTGCCGATGCCCGGCTCGCCAACCAGGGTCACCATGCGGCCCTTGCCGCCTAGAGCGTCTTCCAGGGCCGCCTTGAGCTGGCCCATCTCGGCCTGCCTGCCCACGAACACGCCGCCCGCAAGGGAGTCGAGCACGTTCGCCTGTTCTACAGTGGCGGAGGCACCATCCGCAGATGGAGCAAGGTCGATGGACTCCAGGGCTGTGAGTACGTCTTTAGCGTTCTCAGGACGTTCATTTGGGTCTTTGGCAAGCAGACGTAGTATCAACGCCTCCAGAGGCTTTGGACAGTCGCTGCGATGCCACGTAGGGGCTACCGGAGGTGTGTTGATGTGCTGACCTATGATGGCAACGCTGTCGTCGCCCAGAAACGGCGGTCTGCCCGTTACCATCTCGTACAGCATCGCGCCAAGGGAGTAGAGGTCGGCCTTTGGGGTCGTCTCACCGCCCATGGCCTGCTCAGGGGGCATATAGCTCACCGTGCCCACCATCATGCCGGCCTGGGTGAGGCGAGAGCGGTCGATGGCCACCGCCAGGCCGAAGTCGCCTATCTTCGCAACACCGTCCGAGGTCAGCCAGACGTTGCCGGGCTTGAGGTCGCGGTGGACTATGCCCTTGGAGTGGGCGAAATCCAGGCCGCGGCAGGTCTCCACGGCTATGTTTATGGCCTGCTCCAGGGGCAGCCTGTGGTCGGGCGCGTCCTCGACGATGGCCTCGACATCGCCGCCGCCCATGAGCTCCGTTACCATGAAGGGCTGCTTTACAGCCCCGCCAAGGGGGTCCGTGATGGACGAATCGACCTCTCCCAGGTCGAAGACGGTGACGATGTGGGGATGCGAGCCGAGCCTGCCCATTGCCTGGGCCTCGCGTGAGATGCGGGCGCGGGATACCTCGTCGAGGCCCTCGGTCTTGATGAGTGCGAAAGCGACATCCCTATCCAACAATTCGTCATGAGCTAAAAAAACCTTCTTCTTGCCGCCCTCGCCCAGGAAGCGCTTGACGATGTAGCGGCCGTCGGCGAAGGAGGAGGGGGCACTGTCCGAAGAAGAAACGTCGGTAGGAGACGCAGCCTGGGAGGATGCAGGCTGTGAAGTCGCCGATGCTTCCTCGCCGTCATCAGCGGATGCGCTATCCGGCAGAGAGCGCTCGGCAGCTTCAAGAAACGTTCGAGCGTCTTCGTTATCCGGGTCGAGAGCCAGGGCGTCCTGCGCAAGGTCACGCACTCTGGACCAGTCTCTATCGGTCAACGCATCCTCTGCCCCGTCCAGTAATCGGTCTAGCTGACGCTGCACGCGTTCGCTTGGCATCTATATGCTGCCTCCCACTGTTGGGTCGGAGTGTAGCAACGGCCACCAAGAAGGTCAAACTCCCTTGGCCTCGTCGTTCATCCTGGAGGGGGTATCCCACCGGAAGACGGCTTCAGTTGCAGACCACCAAGGTATGGCGGCAAGTAATTTCTACCTGCTTCCGCCTTCGGGGCCGCCTTCTCCCTGGATTCGCCGCATGGGCCGGCGTTTTTCGCGCCTACGGACGCACGGCTCGTTTAGGCGTCTGCGCCAGCTTGGCCAGCATTGGCTGGGCCAGCTTGACGAAGGTGCAGGCGAGGCGGCGCGTGTCCCGCGGATCGATCAGGTCCACGACGTCGCCCCGGTGTGCGGCCCGGAACGGCGAGCGAAGTTTCAGCAGCCGCTCTTCGATCATCTCCCGGTGCGCGTCAGGGTCGGGCGCTGAATCGATCTCTCGTCGATAGGCCGCCGCGACGCCGCCCTCGATGGGGATGCCGCCCCATTCACCCGCCGGCCAGCCGAAACGTAGGTTGAGTCCGTTGGGATGCCCGAGGCTATGCACTGCATCCGCGGCCACGCCGTAGGCCTTGCGCACGTTGAATTCGACCTTCGGCACCTTCGCTTCCGCACTGGCAATCAGCGCACGCACGCCGCGCCGCATGGTCGCCTTGCGCTCGGCGTGCGATCCCAGCATGAAGCCGGGCATGTCGAGAAACACGACGACGGGCAGATTGAAGGCATCACAGAGGTCCACGAAGTGGGCGTACTTTTCGGCTGCCCAGCCGTCCATGGCCCCGGCCAGCTTCGTCGGGTCGCTGCCTATGATGCCGACGCTGTAGCCGTCGAGACGCGCGAAGCCGGTGATCAGGGCGCCGGCCCAGTGACGGCGCATCTCGAAAAACTCGCCGTTATCGACCACCAGGCGAATCAGCTTCCTAGGGTCGTAGCTACGGCGCCGGTTGGCCGGGATGATGTTCAGGAGCTCCTCAGGCCGTCGGTCTGGCGGATCGCCGGTCTCGACGCGAGGGGCCACGTCGCTGGTCGTGTTCGGCAGGTAGGATATGAACTGCTTGATCTGCTCGAACGCGTCCTCTTCAGATTCGGCCTCGTTGTCCACCTGGCCGCTCTCGTGCACATGCATCTGCGCGCCGCCCAGGGCTTCCTTGTCGAGGTCTTCACCGATGGCGCGGCGTACGACGGGCGGGCCCGACGGGAAGATCTGTGACTGCCCCTTGACCATCACGGTGAAGTGAGACATGAGGGCGAAGGCGGCGGGCGCGCCGGCGACGGAGCCCATAATGCCCGCTGCCACCGGCACGCGGCGCAGAAGCTCCACTGCCCCCCACCAGAGATCGCCCGAGGGCAGCCCCATGTGTCCTGCCGCTTCGTCGGATTTGGAGCTGTGGCCAACGCCTTCGACTAGCTGAATGTAAGGAATGCCGTACTGAATTGCCAGCGGCTGTGTGAACTGCCGCGAATGTTTGCGTACGTTGTGCGGGCTGCCTCCTGAAATCGTGAAGTCATCGCCGCCGATGGCCACCGGCCGGCCGTCGATCTCCGCCAGGCCCATGACGTAAGCCCCGGGTGTAAACTCACACAGGTTGCCGTTTTCGTCGTATTCGGCCGCTCCGACCAGGGGTCCCGCCTCGACGAAGCTACCCTCATCGACCATCTTCTGGATGCGCTCGCGAATGGTGTAGCGCCCGCCGCTATGCTGTCGCTTGACGCGCTCCGGGCCGCCCATTTCTTGGCCGAGACGGCGAATGTACTCTATGTCTTCAATTGCCTCTTCCCAACCCATCCCCGGCTTCCATGTCTCGCGGTTAGGATCTATGGGCATTTGAACCTCCCACTTCGTTCGTCGCAAAGATTGATATTTCTCTAAATCAGATTTTCAAAAAAACCTGTCGTGTACAGACCGCCGACAAAGTCGGGATGCTGCAGCGCCGTCTGTAAGATGGGAATGTTCGTTTTGACCCCGGAGACCTCCGTGGCGTCAAGCGCTTCCCTCATGAGTCGCAGCGCCCCGGCCCTGTTCTCTCCCCAGGCTATCACCTTCGCGAGAAGAGGGTCAAAGTACCGCGTTACGGCATCTCCGACCGCATAGCCCGTGTCCACGCGGACGTTTGCGAGGTCGGGAAGGACGAACGACTGCAATACGCCGGGGGAAGGCAGGAACGTGACAGGGTCTTCAGCGTATATCCTGCATTGAATCGCGTGGCCGTGGGGTTTGACTTCCCCGTCGTGACTTATAGTCAGCCCCAGCCCGGCGGCGGCCCTCAACTGCTGCTCCACTATATCTACGCCCGTTGTCATTTCGGTAACCGCGTGCTCCACCTGCAGACGGGCGTTGGCCTCCAGGAAGTACGGGCCCTGCATTTCGTTCATCACGAATTCGAACGTTCCCGCCCCAACGTACGCGATGGACCTTGCCGCGCCGATTGCCAGAGATACCAGCGACTTCCTGGCTGACGGACTCAGGCTTGTCGACGGCGCCTCTTCTATTACTTTCTGATGTCTCCTTTGAGCAGAGCATTCTCGCTCCCATAAGTGCGAGACGTTGCCTTCGGCGTCTGAAATGATCTGCACTTCGAGGTGTCGGGCGTCCGGTAGGAATTTCTCCAGATACACCTCTCTGTTGCCGAATGCGCGAAATGCCGAAGAGCCGGCCCTTTTCACCGCGCGTTGAAGTTGCTCCGGCTTATTTACGGTCTGCATTCCTATGCCGCCGCCGCCTTCCGTCGCCTTCACCATCAGAGGATAGCCGAGGCTGGATGCGGCGCTTTCCAGCCCGGATGGACCGTCATCCACGACCCTCGCGCCCGGAAGAACGGGGACGGATATGGAGGACATCCATTCGCGGGCGGCCCACTTGTCCGCAAAAAGCCTTGCGATATCCGGCCGAGGCCCCACGAAGGTGACTCCGCGCCTATCACAATGCTCTGCCAACACCGGCGACTCGGATAGAAAGCCATATCCCGGATGGATGGCGTCGGAGCCGCTCTCCACGCCGAGACCCACGATGGCCTCCGCGTCGAGATACGCATTCGCAGGTGCGTCATGTTCCGGAAGCTGAAACGACTCGTCGGCAAGCCTGGCGTGCATCGGAGTCCCTTCGGCCGGAGAATACACGGCGACGGTCTTGATTCCCAGGGCGCGACAGGTACGAAAAATGCGGCAGGCTACCTCGCCTCTGTTGGCTACAAGGACCTTATTGAACATGAATCGTCTATGACAGCTCGATCGTAAGGATTGTCTGGCCTTCCGAAATGGGCTGATTCTCGTGGACGTTGATCTCCTTTATCGTGCCCTCGTGCTCGGATAGAAGCTCGTTTTCCATCTTCATCGATTCTATAACCACTAGAAGGTCACCTGGGCCGACCGCTTCACTCAACGATACCGATATCTCGAGAACCAGGCCCGTGATAGGGGACTTTACTGCTATCTCTTCCAACTGGCTACCACCCTCATGCTAAAGCTAGAGCTCCGATTGAGTTCCGATTACTCCCTTTTGCTCCAGAGACGCTGTGCTGGATTCAGGGTACCCAAGCAGGCCGTTGAGTATATCGGCATTGTTCTCTCCCAGCCTTGCCGATGCTACCCAGTTTCGGCGATCGTATCCATCGGTGCGAATCGCCTGGCCCGGGTACACTTTAGGCCCAACGTCCGGCTCGACCAGCTCCACGAAATATCGCCGTTCCCGCAAATGAGGGTCGTTAAGGAGGTCAACGTTGTTGTGGACCGCCCCCGCCGGGATACCTTCGGCCTGCAGGTCATGCATGAGCTCGGATGCGTCCCTGTTCTTCGTCCACTCGGCAATCACGTCGCTGAGGACGCGCTCGTTGCTCCTGCGCGCCGACTCCGAGGAGAACCTGTCGTCGGACATCAGGTCCGGACGCTTCATCAATTGGCAAAGCGATTCCCACTGTGCCTCACTTGTGACAGATATGGCTATCCACTTGTCTTCGCCCAGGGTCCTATAGACACCGTGGGGCGCCCATCTATAGTGGCTGTTGCCCTGTCGCTTGAACCGCCGGCCGTCATGTGCGTACGCCGCAATGAACTCCGCGATCTGGCACACCGGCCCTTCCGACAGCGCCAGGTCGATGAACTGTCCTTCGCCCGTCATACTCCTGTGGCGAAGGGCGGTCAACATGGCGGCCACCGCGTTCAGGCCGGCCACCGGGTCCGGGTAGGCTATGCCGGACGTCATGGGAGGCCCCCCCTCGTAGCCCATGAGGCTCGGCATCCCGGTGATCGATTCCACCGAGGTCCCGTAGGCTGGATATTCGGCATGCACACCGGAGGACCCATAGCCCGACAACGAGCAGACGATGATGTCCGGGCGCGCCCTGCGAAGCGAATCATACCCCAGCTCGAAATTCCGCATCACCCTGGGACGAAAACTCTCGATTACGATGTCGGAGATCGTAACCAGCTCGAGGAACGCCGACCTGCCCTCCGGCGTGTCCAGACGAAGTGCGAGGTTTGACTTGTTTCGGTTGAGCTTGTTGTTGGAACCCATATTTCTATTAACGGGCGCTCGCGGGTCGGACAGCTTGATTACGTGAGCGCCGAAATCTCCCAAAATGCGCGTGGCCAGCGGCCCAGCCCAGACTCTGGTCAGATCGAGCACCCGAATGCCGTCCAGAATGCCTTTTCGAGGGCTCTGCTTCCTCTTTTTGCTTCGAGGCCTTCTCGCGGATTTGGCGGCCACGGCATCTTCGTTGTTTTCCCCAAGCCGCGGCGCCCTGCTGAAGCTCAGGGGGGTCCTGCTCATTCGGAAAGGGGCATGGGGAAAGGTCAGGGTGCATCCCTGTGGATGTTCGATCTCTTCAAACAGCCCTCTATGGGTATATTGAGGGTCCTGCATGACCTCGCCAATATCCAGAACGGGTGACACCGGCACGGACCATGTACCGGCGGCGAGTTGGACTATCTCTTGTCTGGTCTTATCCTGAGTCCAGGCCCGCAGGATATCATCGATCTCATCGGCCACCTCTTTTAGCCTTGGGAAGGTGCCAAACACCGGGTCTTCCAGCAGATCTTCCCTGCCGATCATCGCGCAAAGAAGGTCCCACTGTTGCGGGGCGGATGCCGAGAATGTGACGTACCCATCCTTACAAGGGAGCGTTGTTATGGGGTATCCACCCAACACCGTTCCAGTCGCCAGCCGGACGCCCGCACGCCGACGCACGACCCCATCGTAGGTATGAAGCACCGTGGTGAACTGGTGCAAAGAGGCGAGAGATTCTATCTCGGAGACCTCCACCGGTTGGCCGTAGCCAGTCTCGTCCCTGGCCTTGAGCGCCAGCAGGACTCCCGCGTAGCCGTGGAGGCCCGCCAGGTGCTGCGACTGATATCCGGGCAGCATCAGCGGTTCTCTCGTTTCGCTGCCCGACAGGTACAGGTAGCCGCCAAGAGCAAGGCTGACCAGGGGAGTCGATACCCATTCCGAGTAGGGCCCGTCGAGTCCGAAGGGCGTTATCGAGAGATTTATCAAAGAGTCGTTTAATTTTGTGAGCTGACGGAAAGAGAGTCCCAGTACCTTTCGGGTCTGAGGCGTCCAATCGTCTATCAGAACATCCGCGCCCTCAACCAGGCCGCGAAGAGCGGTCATCCCTTCTTGTTCTGTCCAGTCGATTGTCACGCTCTGCTTGCCCATGTTGTTGAACAGATAGAGGGCGCCGGATTCGGGAGGAGCCAGTCCAGCTAGCTGCGGCTCCACCCATCTAGTCCAATCGCCGTGGGGAGGGCGCTCCACCTTGACAACCTTAGCGCCGAAGCCGGCAAGCAGTCTGCCGCAGAAGGGTCCGGCGACGCCTTCCGCTACCTCAATCACCGTTATGTCGGAGAGAGGGCCGGTTTCCAGATTGGACCCACCTTCATCCAAAGGAGCCTCCGGGATTCACCAGGCGTACGAACTCCACCCGCCAACATCCATAACTTTGGAGTCCAACTTCCTGAGCTGGCGTTTTGACCCGTCTTCGGGCCGCCATGGCATGCCTGTTCAGACACTGCATCGCCTCTGCGGTTGATCTTAACCTAAAAACTCCGGAGCTTGAAGAGGCATGTAACGCGCCAAAATATTGTTGAGCGATTACATCTTCACAGAATCGTCGGACTTCGATGATCGCTTTGAGAAACTTCAGGGAACTGAACATTAGTGCACCCGAAAGATTGCCATGCTGGCAAGCGGAGTTGCGGCGTACGTAATCGGAAGCTGCACTGAAGCAAGACGAGCCGTGAGCGAATGGCACGCCTCGACGCCGTGCGCTAGAGGGGGGCAAACGCCCCGGCGCCCATATCAGACTGGTGCCCAGGAAGGGATTCGAACCCCCACCCCCTTGCGGGAAGCGGATTTTAAGTCCGCCGCGTCTACCATTCCGCCACCTGGGCATTATCCGAATGGAATGCGGGTGCTGCTCTTACGTAGCGGCCCGGCGATTCGTCGCTCTTCGAGACACTGAAGCTATGGGAACCACGGGCGAAGGCCGTCGCGACAACGTCTCGCGGTAAGTAGACCACCACCGAAATATACACTTCGGATAGCCTCTTTTCAAGGCTTTGCCGCGCTCCACGCGGCCTGCGACGACGCTCCGAACGGTATCCTCCCCAAGTAGTCTGAATTTCTAACGCTTTTGTCACAATTCACTAATTGTTGTTCACCAAGTTATCCCGCGCCGTACACTTTACGTCCCCCCGGATGTTCGCCGACGCCGCATAGAGTGAAGCATAACAGGCATCTGCATACACGGAGTCGGATATGCCTGCGGGGAGTCTAAAAAGAATTATTGGGGGGTCTGTGGAATGGTCTGGTTAAGAGGTTGTGAGCGATGCGACGGGGACCTGTATCTGGAGAAAGACCACTTCGGATCATCCATCCTGTGCTTCCAGTGCGGAGCGAGCCACGCCGACTTCGAAACTGATATTTCCGAAGACGTCATCGTTGAAACGATCGCGCGAGTTGAGACTAGCGTCGCGGCCGTCAGCCGGTAAGTACCGATGGGCGCAGCTAACCAGGTGCACGGAGGTTCTTGAAATGCGAAAATACGATCACGAAGACCCAAAGCAGGCGGCGGCCAAGTTTGTTGCTTCACTCCGCCCGAGCGTGAAGAAGACGATAATGCGAAATCACAGCATCGCGCTCAAGGACTATATGACCGGTGTCCTGGAAGAGGGACGCCAGTTGACTCCCGAGGAAGAGGTGGACAGGGATGTCCGAATGCGCGAGTTCATGGCGATCGGGAAGTCATTTGGGTTCGATGAAAAGCAGCTGACGCTCGTGCTGATGGTCGAGTCGATCGTCGTCAAGGACGGGTGCGATTCCTGAGTGCCTCCTAGCGCCAATTCGATTCGGTCCGAAAAGGGGGCTGGGCCAATAAAATGACCCGCCCCCTTTTTTCCATAAGTTTTCAGACTAGATAAACAGCGGAGCGAACACCAGGGCCACGATGGACATCAGCTTGATCAGGATGTTCAGGGAGGGCCCGGACGTGTCCTTGAAGGGGTCTCCCACGGTGTCGCCCACGACCGCGGCAGCATGAACGTCGGAGCCCTTGCCGCCCAGGTTGCCCGCCTCGATATACTTCTTAGCGTTGTCCCATGCGCCACCGGCGTTCGCCATCATGATGGCCAGTAGAAATCCCGTGGCTATTGCGCCTATGAGCATTCCGCCCAGGGCCGCGGCCCCCAGGATCGCCCCGATGATTACGGGGGCGATTATAGCCAGTAGCCCCGGCAAGACCATCTCTCGCATGGCGCCACGGGTGCTGATGTCAACGGCGCGAGCGTAGTCTGCGTCCGCCGTGCCCTCCAACAGGCCCTCGATCTCTCTGAACTGGCGCCTGACCTCGTTTACCATGGCCATCGCGGCGCGACCGACCGCTTGCATGGTCAGGGCCGCGAACAGGAACGGCAGCATGGCGCCGACGATCAACCCCATCAATACATCCACGTCTAGCAGGTCGAATACGTCCAGGTCCACGACCTGAGAGTAGGCGGCCATAAGGGCCAGCGCCGTGAGCACGGCGGAGCCTATTGCAAAGCCCTTGCCCGTCGCCGCCGTGGTATTGCCGAGGGAGTCCAACGCGTCTGTCCTCTCGCGAACGATCGGGTCCAGGTGGGCCTGCTCTGCGATGCCGCCGGCATTGTCGGCCACGGGTCCGTAGGCGTCCGTCGCCAGCGTGATGCCCAGAGTCGAAAGCATGCCCACTGCGGCGAGGGCCACTCCGTAGGTACCGGCGAGGGAGTTGGCCGACCACATAGCGACCACGATGACGATGCCCGGTATCAGGGTGCTCAGCATTCCAAGACCGAGGCCGCCGATAATCACGGTCGCCGCGCCGGTCTCCGCCTGCTTTGCGATTCCGATGGTGGGCTTGTATTCGGTTGACGTGTAGTACTCGGAAGAGGTGCCGATAATCTGCCCGGCAACGAGGCCGGTCAACACCACCCAGAAGAGCTTGAAATCGAGCCCCAGGACCAGTATTGAAACCGCGGTGCCGATCAGGACGAGGATTCCCGCCGTGAAAATGCCGGTACGCAGTGACCAGAGCAGGCGTCCCATACTCGCGCCCTCGCCTGTCCGAACGAGGAAGGTGCCTACTATGGACGAAAATATTCCAATGGCTGCGATGAGCAGCGGAAACACTATAATCTCCGCATCGAAATTGCCCCTCGGATTCGCCATGCCCAACGCGGCGGCGCCCACGGCGGCAAGGGCGATGGTCGCGATGATCGAGCCGACGTATGACTCGAACAGGTCGGCCCCCATGCCGGCCACATCACCCACGTTGTCGCCTACGTTGTCGGCCACGGTCGCGGGATTACGAGGGTCGTCTTCGGGAATGCCCAGCTCGATCTTGCCGACGAGGTCCGCGCCAACGTCGGCGGCCTTGGTGTAGATACCCCCGCCAACCCTGGCAAACAGCGCTATAGACGAGGCCCCAAAGCCAAAACCGGCAACGATGCTAATGTCCCGGAATACCAGATATAGGATGGTGATCCCCAAAAGACCGATGCCGACGACGGAAACCCCCATGACGCCTCCGCTGTTGAAAGCTACACGAAGCGCCCCATTCAGGCCCTGCATTGCCTTTACGGTCGTTCTCGTGTTCGCGCGCACCGCGATGCTCATTCCGATGAAACCTGCGAGGCCCGAGCTGATCGCGCCGATCAGGTACGCGATCGCGGTCGAAGGGATCGAACGGTCGACGCCTACTCTTCCGGTCACGTCAAAGTCGATGAACACCGCCAGGATTATGGCCATGATTACCACGAAGCCGGCGAGAAGCGTGTATTCTCTGGCAAGGAAGGCCATGGCGCCCTCCTGAATGGCGCGGCCGATTTTCTGGATCTCCTCGCTCCCGCGGTCCTGCTTCAGGACGTTCATGGCCAGCAGCAGGGCAAAGATCAGGGCTACTATTCCCGCGGCGATGGCCAGATAAAATATCGTCACGGTTGACCTCCCACAAAAAAGTCTCCCCTTATCGGGAAGACCGGATTAAATGCGTTTATCCCCGCCAGACCTCATAACAGTAAGAGCGGATTGCCTCTCCAAGCAAGCCCCGACCACTGCCGCCTATCAGATCTCCTCCAGCGGCAGCTCTGGGGCGGTATGCGGCCCCGACGGAGGCTTCGTTCCACACCGACCGTATCTTCCCGATGGGGGTAGGAGACCGAGGCCGGCGGGTCTGGACGCCACCAAAGGTGCAGAGGCGAAGCTAACCCAGAGCCGCAATGACTTCATCCAGGTTGGAGATGGTGGCAAGGAAGGGCAGCGCGGTCGTTAGGGCGGCGTCGTGGGCTTCCTGGGACATAGAGGCGCAGCAATCTCCCACAATTACTACGTCGTATCCCCGGTCCATCGCCTCCCGAGCGGTGCCTTCCACCACAAAGTTGGTGGCTACGCCACTCAACAGCAATGTTTTGATGCCTCCGGTGGCAAGTAGGAGGGAAAGGTCAGAGCCGTAGAAAGCGCTGACCCCACGCTTGATCACCACCGACTCCCCGTCCCGGGGAGTGACAGACTCGTGTATTTCCGCACCCCATGTACCCTCCCCAAGAGCGTTTGCCGAGACGAGCGCCTCAAAGAGACCACTATTAGCAGGGCGTTCCGGATAGCCGGAGCGGAACATCAGCGAGATGTAGATCACTTTCACGCCCGACTGGCGGGCTGCGTCCAGCAACTTGGCGGTCTTGGCGAACACGTCATTTTGCTTAATCATCGCAGCGAATCCGAAGTCCTTGAACGCTCCGTTCTCGTGGACTATGTCGTTATTAAAGTCCATTGCCAAGAGTGCCGTATGCGCCTTGTCTATAGTGAGAGCCATTCTTTAACCCCTCTTGACAGAGAAAAATGTCCTAAAACAGGTAGCCCAGTCGCCGTAAATTTATATATCGGCCCTGAGAAGCCCGTGCCGCGACCAAATTGGCGGTGGCCAGAACTGGTGGAGTGTGTGTAACAGCCCGTTCAAAGAAAGCCTTCGGCAAGGCCATGCGGAAGCTCTTCAACCGGAATTCCCCATATCAAGCTGCCTAGACCCAAGCACCTCACCATCTTCGACGAGAGCCATTGTAGTATTACTCACGAATGCCGTCAACCTGTTCATCAAGGTCACAAAACCATCCGACGGCGTCGTGAACTGGTGTTTGATGAAAGTGGAGGTGGCTTTCACAACGTTTTGCACCCTTTCGGGCTCGTCCAACAACGCACCTCAACCTTGGTTACTTCTCTATCACCCCTGCTGACCTCAAGGATATTCGCACCCTGGTGCCGGACGGTCCGATGATGCTTCGCTCCTCGAGACTCTCGATTGCCCGCAGCAAGCGGACGCATCGGAGAGCCCGCCATGCAGACGCGTTCAGCCGCGGGACTCCAGCAGCGCGATCTTCTCTTCGAGCCTCTTCTGACGAAGCGCCATGGTCAGGTCGCCCCTGGTCCGTTCGAGCACGCCCCGCACCATGTCTGTGTTGCGTCTCAGCCCCCTGGTAATGGCGTCGGGGAAGTCCATGGACACCAGGACCGTGTAGACCTCGTCCATCAAGTCCAGTAGCTCCTCGCAACGAGAGAAGTCGTCGCGCCTCAGCGAGTCCAGCACGAACCTGCGCAGCTCGCCCACGGCTTCCGCCAGACCGTTCAGGTAGGGGGCCGGGCCGACGCCAAGGTCCTTCGCTTCCGGCAGGCGGCTGCCCTCCGAGAACGCAAGCGTGGCGTTCGCCTCGACGTATTCCTTGAGGGCGTCCTCGACGAATCCCGCGAAGTAGACGCCGGAGTGGTCTTTTAGCGCCTCGGCCAGCTCGTCGGTTAGCTCCGTGATCGCACCTATCATCTCCCTGGCCCGCTCGAACTCGCCGCGATGTGTGGCCCGGATGGAGTTGGCGGAGTTTCGGATTATCTCCCGCGACAATTTGAGGGCCTGCTCTCTCGCCTCGTGGGTCCGGGAAAAATCCTCCCTGGCGTCCTCCGCTATCTGTTGAAGCTTTCTTCGCTGCTCTTCAGCCGTTTCATTTAAGGACATGAATGCAACTCTAACCCGCGAATTTCGCGTTTTCTTATACTATTCTGGGTCTTTATAAATAACATGTATTGGAGTTTCACAATATTTTGCCTAAGTCTATAGGGCGGTCGCGAGCCAGGGCCGGGACTTTTAGACGTTTTGGATTGCTTCCGCGAGCCTGCTCGTCGCGGCCTCCGGGTCGTCCGCGTAGGTTATCGCGCTCACGACGCACACACAGTCGGCGCCCGCCCTCACCACGTCGACTATATTGGTCTCGTTTATTCCACCGATGGCAACCACGGGCTGCTGGGCCAGCTCTTTGACTTTGCTGATCATCTCCGGACCGACTGCGGTCCTGCCGCTCTTGCCCATCGTTGTCGTCGAGTACACCGCTCCGACAGCCAGGTAGTCGGCGCCGTCGGACTGGGAGGCCATCGCCTCTTCGATGCCGCTGTTTGACTTGCCAACGATCTGATTCGGCGCCAGCACGCGTCTCGCCTCGCCGATGGGAAGGTCGGTCTGACCTACGTGTAGCCCGTGTGCGCCGCACGCAACGGCAAGGTCCGCATCGTCGTTGAAGATGAACAGCGCCCCGTGCTCATCACAGAGGGACCTGAGCTCCCTGGCCACGGGCAGCACCTCTCCCTTGTCCCTGGACTTATCACGCAGCTGAAGTACGCTGGCGCCACCTTTGAGCGTCGCCCCGGCGACTTCAACCACATCGCGTCCCTTCATTGCCTCCGGGTCGACGATGACGTAGATGCCTCTGATTCCCGCCGTCAGCTTCGCCCTGATCTCGCCGGCCACCTGCGCGGAGGCGCGGACCAGCACGCGTCTGCCTTGAGAGAACCATCCATCTCTGAGCCGCGCGACGTCTGCGTCGTCCCTGACCGCTTCCAGAATATCGATGGACTTCCCCAGCGATGCGATGGCATCGAGCGCCAGGGCCTGTGCGTCGTCGGTCAGGGCAGCGTAGGCGGTCCGCCGCTCGCGAAGCTCGTCCCTCGAAAGGTCGGCTGCCTCAGGGAAGGTAAGCGACTCCCTCAGCATCTTGATGTCCGAAAAGAGGCCGAGTGGCTGAGTTACAAACGCTTCCAGAAGGCGAATGTCCTCGATCATCGCTTTTAGGTGGCTGGAAACGAATGGGTTCATCTCGGGCCCCAATTGAAAATGCTCGGCGCGGAGCCAGCGTAGATTGTAGCACGCTGGGAGTCGGTATGGCTCTAGAGCTCGATGGCGTTCTCTATGACATCGAGGCGAGAGACGGACCCGGACCGGTCAAGCTCCACGGCTACGAGATCGATTCGCCAGTCCTCGTAACGTACATCAGAGCCCTGCATGTACTCCTCCGCCGCGGCTATCAGACGCGAGCGCTTGGCCTCGGTTATGGACTCCTCGGGCGTTCCCATGCTCCTGCTTCTGCGAGTCCGCACCTCGACGAAGACCAGCTCTGCGTTTTTTTCGGCCACAAGGTCGATCTCGCCCCAGCGAGTGCGATAGTTGGCATCTATGATCGTGAATCCCAGGGTCTCGAGGTGCCGGCGCGCAAGCTTCTCTCCGAGCTTTCCGGTCTGCTGCCTGTTCATGACCCAGCGCCGCCGACCATGTGTTTGACGGGAGCGAAGGACCTTCGATGAATCGGGCAGGGGCCCAGGAGTCGGAGATTTCGCATGTGCTCGCGGGTGCCGTAGCCCTTGTGCCTGGCAAACCCGTAGCCGGGATGGGCCTCATCTTCCAGGCACATTAGCCTGTCTCGTGCGACCTTGGCGACGATGGACGCCGCGGCTATCGAGAGGCACTTCGCGTCGCCCTTAACTATCGCCTTCTGGGGTATATCTACGTTGGGCAGAGGAAACGCGTCCAGAAGCAGGTATTGGGGGAGCAGCGCCGCCGAATGCAACGCCCGTCGCATGGCCAGCTGAGTAGCGCCGACGATGCCAAGCGTGTCCACCTCGTGGGGAGAGCAGATGCCGACCTCCAGCGCCGAGGCTTGCGTTTGCAATGCGGCGGCGGCCTCTTCGCGTTGTAAGGCGGTAAGCTGCTTGCTGTCCCTGATGAGGCCGACCCACTCACCCTTGGGGTCTGAGGGAAGGATGGCAAGTCCCGCAACGACTGGGCCGGCCAGCGGGCCGCGTCCGACCTCGTCCATGCCGGCGACGAGGGAGTACCCCTGGTCAAATAAAGTACGCTCCTCATCGTAGGTTGGCGCCTGCGGTATAGAGCGTTTCTTCATACTTTCATTCCCAAAAGTACGGCCGATGAATAGGGCAGAATCGTATTTCTTGCGGTCCTCGAAGAGGCTATTTGTTCAGACCTCTTTGCAGGCCCCTAAGGTAGGCCACCTGCCCAACATGCTGGGCCTCCTCGACGATGATGTGACTGAACATCTTGCCGATGCTGTAGCCGGGCCGCTGCTCGGGACGAGGGCACCGCTCCAGGTCTTCGGGCGACAGCGTATCCAGGTACCCTAGCGTTTCCCGCCGGACGTCCGCGTAGTACTCCATGAGAAGGCTCGCGTCATAGCCCTGGATGGCCGCCGCGTCCTCGGCGGTGAAGCCGAAGCCGTTTCCCCTGCCGGGCAGTCCCAGCTTCTCGGGCCAGCCCTCCCTGTTCCAGATGCGGTCCGTCGACTGCGCGAAACCCTGAATCCAGTCGTCCTCCACTCTCGCCATGTGCCACACGGAAAAGTCTATGTGGTGGGATTCAGGGCCGGGCTGGAAGCGCCGCTCCTCCGGTGTCAGACCCTCCAGGGCCTTATTAAGGTCCTCGGAGTATTCCTCCAGGCCCATCTTTATGATCCCCTTAAAGTCCATGTACTCTCCTCAGGCCACGACGTATTCAGGATTCGGCGCCTGGACTTCGATGATGCCGCCGCCGATTACGCGGTCGCCACTGTAGAACACGACCGCCTGTCCCGGGGTGATCGCGCGCTGCGGCTCGTGGAATCGGATCTCGGCCCAGTCGCCGTGTGGCGTAAGCGTGGCTGGGGAGTCCTGCGCCTTGTACCTGATCTTCGCCGTAATCTCGATTGGAGACCTCGGCGTCTCCCTCGACGTAAAGGTCACTCGGGTCGCCCATAGGTCCGATTGCATAAGCTCGTCGCTGCCGCCGAGGACCACCTCGTTGGTCTGCGAATCTATGCTGACGACATATAGTGGGTCGCCGGTGTTTCCGGTCAGTCCAAGCTTGCGCCTCTGCCCCACGGTGAAGAACTGAATGCCGGGATGACTGCCGAGTACGTTGCCGTCCGCATCTACGTAATTGCCCGGCTTTGGCTTGGAGCGCTCGCCGACAAACTTCCTATAGTCGTCGTCGGGTATGAAGCATATCTCCTGACTGTCGGGCTTCGTCGCGACGGGAAGTCCTGCCCTGGCCGCTATTTCGCGGATCTCGCTCTTTTCGTACTCGCCCACGGGAAGCAGCAGCCGCTGGAGCTCTGGCTGGTGCAGCGTGAACAGCACGTAGGACTGGTCCTTGGACGTATCCAGACCCTTGAGAAGCGTGAACTCGTCATTCTCGTCGCGTCGTATGCGTGCGTAGTGGCCGGTTGCTATATAGTCGGCGTCGAGAAACATCGCGCGGCGCAGCAGGAAGTCGAACTTGATCTTGTCGTTGCATGCCAGACAGGGATGAGGCGTGCGTCCCCGCTGGTACTCCTCCACGAAGTAGTCGACGACGTGCTTCTGAAACTCACGCTCGAAATTCATGAAGTAGTGGGGCGCACCTATGACGTCGCATACGCGACGGGCGTCCTCGACGTCTTCGACGGAGCAGCACCGCTTGGACAGCCGAGGGAGGTCGTCGCGCTCCACCGTCCACAGGCGCATGGTCACGCCGACGACTTCGTACCCTTGCTCCTTAAGCAGGTATGCGGCCACGGAGGAGTCTACGCCTCCGCTCATCGCCACGACGACTTTTCCCTTGCTCATAGCGAAAAGCCTAGCACAGCCTCCGGCGCCCTTCAATGATTTCCGCCGGGATTTCTCTGTCCATCTCCGGACGGCGCTTGATTACCTTCTCAAGGGATGGTTCGACAGGCTCACCACGAACGGAGAGGGTTCTTTCTATCCCTCGGAGAGCGTTTCGAAGGATGGTCCATCCTGGAAAGACGTTTTGAGATAGCTGCCTAATTCAGTGAGCCTGCGTGGAAAGCCGGCCAGAGGTCGATTTGACCGCCCATGCCGCCGCTCCTATAATACCTCCATGATGGAAAAGACGGTGCTCCAGACCACCGAATACGCTCAGATGGCGGTTGATGTCGCCGAGGAGAAGCAGGCGTCCGACATCGTATTGCTCGATATCAGAGAGGTCAGCGATTTCGCGGACTATTTCGTGATTCTGACCGCGGAGTCTAATCGGCAGATGGCCATGCTCAGCGAGGAGATCGAGCACGCGCTCGAGCGCAGTGGCTACGCCCGACACCATCGAGAGGGCACACCACAGGGCGGCTGGATGCTTCTCGATTTCGGGGATGTCGTCGTCCACATATTCGGGCCCGAGGAGCGGGAGTTCTACTCCATCGAAAGGGCTTGGGATGAGGGCAATGTGATAGTCAGGATTCAATGATCCACCTATCGATGTCCCTGGTGTAGTCGATTACCTCGCCTGGGGAGAAGAAGAGGCCTATCTCGCGCTTCGCAGACTCCGTCGAGTCCGAGCCGTGGATGAGGTTGGCCCCGATCGTGAGAGCCAGGTCGCCGCGTATGGTCCCAGGGGACGCGTCCGACGGGCTCGTGACGCCCATCGTGTTTCGTACGACGTCTACCGCGTTCTCGCCTTCGATCACCATCGCGACTATTGGGCTGGACGTGATGAACTTCACCAGGCCGACGAAGAACGGCTTGCCCACATGGTCCGCGTAGTGGCGGTGGGCCAGCTCCTCGGTAACGAGCAGCATTTTCATGGCCGCCAGCTTGAGTCCGCGCCGCTCCAGGCGGCTGATGATCTCACCGGCAAGGCCTCGCTGAACGGCGTCCGGCTTCAGTAACACCAGGGTCCTATCCATTCTTTCAGCTCCTAGAAAATTCCATATCTTTGATGCTCTCCCACGGACCGGGCAACGTGGCCGTCCCCATCAAGAGCCTCTCGCCTTGCTCCAGGTGCGATTGGCTGTGTCGACCTGGGAGCTTCGAAGGTACAGCGGCTCCAGCGTTATCGGATCGTCGCGTTCGCCTGACTGTAGCCTGGAGTACCCGAGGTCGGCGATGGTCCCGGCCCTGCGTGTAGGCGGCTGCATTGCCGATATGAACGCGTGCTCGCCATGCCTTTCGCGAATGGACTCCGCCATCGCCGTCGCCTCTTCGCCGCACAGAAGTGTGTCCCCGTCGATCTTTCCAAGGAACTCCTCGTTGGTAAGGACCTCGTATTGAGGCCGCTCCAGGCTGGACGCCGCGTCGAACCAGCCAACATAAAGGCGGTCGCGCCCCGCGTTGATAATCGCGCATACCCTGCGGCCTACATTCGTGTACGGCCTGGCCTCGGCATCCAGGGTGCCCACCGACACCAGGGGTATCCCAAGGGAGACTACCATGGTCTTCGCGGTGCTTATGCCGACTCGCAGTGCGCTGAATCCCCCGGGGCCTCTCGCTATGAAAATCGAGCTCAGCTCCGAGGTTTTGGTATTAGCACGGCGCAAGATTTCGCGAATGGCGGGCACGAGCTCCACGGAGTGGTTCCGCTCGGACCGCCACGTAATCTCCACCAGCGCGGACCCCTCTCTCGAGAGGGCCACCGAGGCGTACCTCGTGGACGTGTCGATTGACAGCTCCATATTACGTCTCTTGCCAGCCGGCCAGCGCAGGCTTTATGGCTTGCACCAGCTCCTCGTACCTGCTCCCAGAGGGTCGCAATGAGATTCTCCTCGTCTCCTCATCAACGTATTCCAGGCGAATCAGCAGGTGTATTTCGGGGAATGCCCCTGCACCCTTGTCCGCCCACTCGACGACGGACACCCCGTCGCCGAACAGCATCTCGTCCAGCCCCAGGTCCACCACCTCTTCAAACGTCTCCAGCCTGTAAAGGTCCATGTGATACAGCGTATGCCGCGCCTCGTATTGGGCCACGAGCACGAAGGTCGGGCTCCGGGCGAACTCGTCGGAACCCAGGCCCCACAGCACTCCTTGAGTCAGGCAGGTCTTCCCGGAGCCCAGGCCGCCCACCAGCAACAAAACGTCGCCTGGCCGGGCGTTTTCGCCCAACGCTCTTCCGAGAGCCTGCGTCCGTTCGGGACTGTGACTCACGAGTTCGATGACGCAATCGGTTTCAGAATCCACCTGCTAGAGTCTCACATCTGGAAGTCGCTGCCATTGCGGGCGCAGCCGGTGTATTATATGTTGCGGCAGGCCCCCGCGCCAATATCGCGGCCGGGGCTTTCGCGGAGCCGACCGGCTTCATCACCTCCGGCCCTATTCTTCTTGTGTAGGTAGCAAACGGCATGCGTGCGTTAATCGTCTCCGACGTTCACAGCAACCTGGAGGCGTTCGAAAGCGTGGTCCGAGACGCGGAACAGCGCGGCGGCTTCGATCAGGTCTGGTCGCTGGGTGACCTTGTGGGCTACGGACCCGACCCGGAGGCGTGCATCAACCTGCTCAGGCAGTACGACTACCGCGCTGTGGCGGGGAATCACGACCTGGCGTCGATCGGCAAGCTGAGCCTGGAGGCCTTCAATCCTCAGGCCGCCGAGGCAAACCGCTGGACATCAACGGTGCTGCCTCCCGATGCCATCGACTTCATCGGCGGGCAACCCCTAAAGCTCGAGCTTGAGGAGTTCACGGTCGTCCACGGCAGCCCCCGGGACCCAATCTGGGAGTATGTAATATCGGTGCAGGCAGCCGTCGCAAGCTTTATGCACTTCGACACATACTGGTGCCTGCTGGGCCACTCCCACATCCCGTTCATCTGTCGGCCCGCGGAGGACGGCGCGGTGTTCGTGGAGTTTCCGCTGGACACGCAGATGATACTGGGCACGGACCGGTTCATCATCAATCCGGGGTCTGTAGGCCAGCCACGAGACGGCGATCCGAGGGCCAGCTACGCCATCTACGACTCCGAAAGCGACAGCGTCGTGCACCATCGCGTCCAGTACGATATCGCGGCCACTCAGGCCAAGATGGAAGGCCACGGCCTCCCGAAGTTCCTCATCAGCCGGCTGGCCGAGGGAAAGTGAGCAGGCCTACTCGTCGTCCTCATCGTCGTCATCGGGGATATCGGGGACCTCCTGCTGCGACGCGGCGACAAAGCCCGCGGTCGGGACTTGAGCGCTGTATCTTCCCCTGCCTCTGGACTTGGGCCGGCGATGTGGTATCCGGCTTATCGCTTCCTTGGCCTCGGCGATGTCCTCATGGGAGGAGAGGTTCATCACCATACCCGCGATTCCTGCGTTCTTCAGGGCTTCCAGGTCCGAGGTCGTCATGCCCGCCGGAATGGAGATGAGGAAATGCTTTCCCACGAGGTCACGCACCAGCTGGACCTCGATGAGCCTCTGCACCGTCAACGGGAGGAGGCTCTCTCCGGGCGCATATATCGCGGCGTCAAGGGAAAGCCCTGTTATGGCGCCGCCCGTCTCTTCGTCCAGGTCCGCGTTGACAGCTATTATCGAGCCCAGATCTTGGTCGTTCAGCACAGCCGCCGCCGTGTTCTCCGGGTCGAATACGACGAAGTCGCAGCCCTTCTCCTTTAGCTGAGCGGCCTGCTCTTCACTCAGAGCGCCGACACGCACGCCCCAGAGGCGGTCCTTGAGGGCCTTTTGAACTCCATCCAGGGCGTTGTTGTCCAGCGACGTCATCGTCACGAGAACGGCATCCGCCTTGGAATCGGCCAGAGCGGAGTCGCCGTTGACCTCGTCCGCGGAAGCCTGCCCGATCAGCACAATCGGCGGATTCGTCGCGATGCGGCCCGAAGCGGCTCCAAATCCCAATGGCGGAGACGAGGCTTCGGTCGTCTTATCCAGCAAATCGATCAGCTTGCTCATTGCCACCTCTGAAAATTTTCCAGCTTTTATTCAGCTTAATAAGTCTTTTTTGGTGATCTCGGCCGCGTCATTGGGGCTACGGCAGCCTCTTTGGATTTCATGGATGTTGGGGGAGCGCCATAAAAGTCTGTTCCTCTCAGCGGCGATTTTCCAAGTCGCGGATGCCAACGCCCCGCCGAAAGGATTCTAATTTAGGCAAACACCCTTTTCAAGTAAAACGGGGCACACCCGTGAGACATAAATCGGGCGTTAGGACTTTTCGATCATACGCCGGCTTATCATCAAAAATGGCACCCCATGACTCAATACCCTGTTCTCTCGAACGGAAGTCAGAAAGAATCGGCCGACTTGCCAACAGGGTTTCAGGGCATTACCCTGTTGGCGTCCACGAAGATGCAGCCGTCCAGACGCGTAGGAAAAGAATTTGAAGATAGACCCTAAGAGCTTCGAAGGCTTCAATCGAGTCCTGACCGGAGTGGTGGTGCCGAGGCCCATTGCGTTCGTCTCAACAAGGTCCAAGAGCGGAGTTGCAAACCTGGCCCCGTTCTCGTTCTATAACGCCATCTCATACGACCCGCCGATGATCGTCGTGAGCGCGGCCCGGAAGGCCGACTGGAAGGAAAAGGACACCCTTACCAACATCGAGGACACCGGGGAGTTTGTCGTCAATGTCGTCGTCGATGACATCGCCGAGGCCATGAACACGACGGCCGCCGAATTTCCAACGGACGTGGATGAGTTCGAGATCGCCGGCCTTACACAGGCGCCGTCGGATATCGTTGCGGCGCCCAGGGTCGCCGAGTCGCCGGTAAACATGGAGTGCAGGTTGGACCAGGTCGTGACCATCGGTTCGGGAGACAAGGAGCACGGCCTCATCATCGGCGAGATCGTTTTGATGCACGTCAGGGACGACATTATCAGCGGCCACAGGATCAACCACGACGTGCTGAAGCCCGTTGGCAGACTGGCTGGGAACATGTACTGCTATACCCACGACTCCTATCAGATGGTCCGCCCCGTGTACAAGCCGTAAATGCGCCATAGCTCGGTCAGATATGAATCAGGAGCTCACGTAGTTGGAATCAAAGCAGTTCGAAGGAAAGACGCTGAAGTACCTGGCGATCGAGCCCGACGGTTATACCACCGGAGCGGACTATCCGATGGTTGTGCTGTTGCACGGCTTCGGCGCCAACATGGGCGATCTGGCGGGTCTCTGTCCCGCCATCGATCCCGAGGGCTACGTTTACATCTGTCCCAACGCACCGCTGTCCGTGCAGATAGGAATGGGTGTGACGGGCTATGCCTGGACGCCGCCCGGCGACAACAGGACCTCCGGCGACATCGACGAGGCCGAGTCCTTGCTCGCGGGACTCATCGAAGAGGTCACGGACCAGTACGACGTCAGGCCCGGCAACATCATTCTCGGCGGCTTTTCGCAGGGCGGAATGATGACCTATCGATATGGACTGCCGAACCCGCAGCTTTTCGCCGGCATCGTGGCGCTCAGCGCACGCGTACCCGACGTAGACGAAGTACGAAAGCGGCTGCCGGAAAAACGAACGCAGCCCATATTCATCTCCCACGGACACCTCGACCAGATGATACCCATCGAGGAGGGCCAGGGCTCTCGCGAATTCCTCGAGGCCGAGGGCTACAGCCCGGAGTACCGAGAGTACGCCATGGGCCACGAGATAAGCCAGGAAGTGCTGAGCGACGTTGTTCCCTGGATCCAAAAGGTCCTGCCGCCAAAAATCCGAGGCTCGTAGGCCGGGCCGCTGGAAGGCAATGACGCCACATCCGGATAAGTAAGAAAATGGTCAAGATCGCGATAATAGGGGCGGGGAGCGTCGTGTTCACCCGGCGTCTCGTAGGTGACATTCTCTCATTCCCATCCCTGACCGACAGCACGGTCGCGCTCATGGATATCGACGCCGAGAGGCTGGAGCTGATCTCGGGGCTCTGCTCCAAGATGGTCAAGGACTCGGGCGTGGCGGCCCGCATCGAGCCAACCCTGGACCGGCAAACGGCATTGGAAGGAGCCAACTATGTCATCACCACGATACGGGTCGGCGATTCCGACGAGGTGGACAGGGGCATCCCGCAAAAGTACGGAATCGACCAGGCGGTGGGAGACACCATCGGCCCCGGCGGCGTCGTAAAGGGCCTTCGAACGGTCCCCGTGCTGTTGGATATCTGCAGCGATATGGAGCACCTCTGCCCCGACGCGTGGCTGCTGAACTACACGAACCCCATGGCCATAGCCTGTTGGGCCATCAACGACGGCACCGCCATCAACAACGTCGGCCTGTGCCACAGCGTTCAAAACACGGCCGACCGCCTCGCCGGGTACATCGGCGCATCGCCGGATGACGTCAGCTATTGGACGGCGGGAATAAATCACATGGCCTGGTTTCTCCGCTTCGAGCAAGGAGGCGCCGACGCCTACCCAAAGGTCCGCGAGGCCATGCAGACTCCCGAAACCTTCGCTAAAGACACCGTCCGGTTCGAGGTCATGCGCCACTTCGGCTTCTTCGTCTCCGAGTCGACGAGACACATGTCGGAGTACTTGCCATACTTCCGCACGGACGGAGACCGCATGGAGCAGTTCAAGCTGGCCCCCTTCGATGTATCCGCCCGCCGGCAGGACTCGCGTGTCGAGGAGCACTACGCTCGAATCAAGGATGAGCTCGACGGCGACGATCCCCTTTTGCCGGAGCGCACCAACGAGTACGCTGCCTACATCATGGATTCCATGGAGACGAACACCCTGCGTCGCGTTAACGTGAACGTGCGCAACACGGATCTGATCACCAACCTGCCCCAGGGAAGCTGCGTGGAGGTGCCCTGCCTCATCGATGCCCTGGGCGTTCATCCCTGTCAGGTCGGCGACCTCCCCGAGCAGTGCGCGGCGCTGATTCAGACCAACATCAACGTTCAGAGGCTAGCCGTCAAGGCGATACTGGAGGGCGACAGGGAGGCCGCGGTCCACGCGATAATGCTGGACCCGCTGACGTCCTCGGTGCTGTCCCTGGACCGCGCGCGGAGCATGGTGGACGAAATGCTCGCGGCCCAACCCGAATACTTTCAAAAACTTTTTGGCTAGAAAAAGCTGAGTCGATTTCCAAAATCTGCCGACATTATATGTTCGGCAATAAAATCAAATAATCTTTGGATAGAAAACGAAAAAGGGAAGATAACTAATATGGTCAAAATCGCGCTGTTGGACGACTACCAGAACGTGGCGATGAAATCTGCGGACTGGAACGCGCTGCCGGTAGACTGCTCGGTGGAGGTCTTCCAGGACCACCTGGTCGCCGAGGACGACCTCGTGCGGAGGCTCATGGACTTCGATGTCATCATGGCCATGCGCGAGCGGACGCCGTTCCGACGCTCGCTGCTTCAGAGGCTCCCGAACCTCAAGCTGCTGTCGACGGCGGGAGCGAGAAACGCATCCATCGACATGGAGGCGGCCACGGAGCTTGGCATCCTGGTCTGCGGGACCGGCGGCTCACGCGGGGCGACGATGGAGCTGACGTGGGGCCTGATACTGAGCCTGCTGAGGAAGATTCCCAGGGAGGACAGGGCCACCAAGTCCGGCTCCTGGCAGGAGACCGTGGGCATCGGCCTGGACGGTAAGACGATAGGGATTCTGGGCCTGGGCAGAATCGGCTCCGAGACCGCTGAGGTCGCGCGGGCGTTCCACATGAATCTCATCGCCTGGAGCCAGAACCTCACGCCCGAACGAGCGGAGGAGTGCGGCGCCCGACTGGTCGGCAAAGAGCAGCTTTTCTCGGAGGCCGACATCATAACCATCCATCTGCAGCTCAGCGACAGGACCAGGGGCCTGATAGGCGCAGCCGACCTCGCCAGGATGAAGCCGACGGCGTTTATCGTGAACACGTCTCGTGGGCCGATCATCGACGAGCCGGCGCTGATAGACGTGCTCCAGCGAAAGGCCATAGCGGGAGCGGGCGTCGACGTGTTCGAGCCGGAGCCGCTGCCCAGGGACCACCCCATCCTGAAGCTGGACAACGTCGTCATCACGCCCCACCTGGGCTACGTGACCGAGGAGACGTACGAGAAGTTCTACGGCGAAACGATCGACAATGTGCGATCGTTCATGGAGGGCGAGCCCGCGCGGGTCATCAACACCGACGTGCTCGACAAGAGACGCGAGCTGTAAAGATGCGTCGACGCTGAGCGAGTCGTCGCGACGCCCTTCGGGAATGACGCAACATACTCAGCTTTGGAGACGGCGCGGATATCACGAGCAACAGCGACACGTAGATCCGTTGTCTCGCCTTCGAGGTTTGTGCCCACGCCGTCTACATGACCCAGGACGTGTAGCGCGGCGCGATTACGACGACTGTCCGGAAGTCCGTAAGGGTGAGTTAAGGAATGCCGACTCGACTTAAGAATGAGTAGAACCTATGCATTAAATCAAATCGGTGGTCTCCTGACAATACAGCGACACGTTGAAGCCCGAATTCTGACAATCCATCATAGACAGATTGTGTGGGCAGGGAAAATGACTTCTTGAAATCTAAAAAGAGCTGGGGGACAGAAGCGATAGCGTCCTCTGTCGATGGATCTGGCAAAACATGTAGGCGTTCCACTTGATTGTCCTTTATTCGTTTTATCGAACGATTATTGGTCAGTTCATACAGAGCCTTGATTTCACTTTCTTCGTAGGCTTCACAGAAGAGGATGTGGGGACATATTCTGCGAAAATTTCGCTCCCAATCTTCTTGTTGCTTTTCTTCTAGCGCTATGGAGCTACGCATATCATGGTCATGAAGCAAGTCGCAATCGTAGGTCATCACTACAAGCCAAGGATGAGCCAATGGTTGAACCGTTACCGTGACATCCTCGGATTCTGTGGCGGCTGGCGTTAATGCTCTATGCTCCACGACATTACGTAGAATTTCGCATTGCATGATTGGGCCGTCAGGGGGGGAATTCCGGTAGATCTGTGGCAAGATTCATGCACTTAGTATTTCTTAGTCCTCATCCTCAATTAACAAATGCGGCCTAACTCTTGGGGCGAGCAATGTAGCCGTTCGTGCCTGTAATGCTCTGGAATGCGGAAGAACTGGTGGGTTGTCTGTGTGGAATAATCGAACTTCATTGATCTCCTCAGCCAGTTCTTTTAGTCCTGGTTCTGGCGTCAGGCTTACAAGATAGTAGCAAAATATTCGGACAAGCTCGCTACGCGGACCTCCTTCACTGTCCCCTCGCCCCCAAAGCTCCGCGGGATCCGCAAAAGTTGTCTCAAAGCTCGCGATGAATTGCCAACTGCCATCTTCGAGCTGGCGAATCTCATGGCTCAGTTGACTCGTCTCGTGCTCGAAGGACATCCTTAAGTTGATCGCTGATCGCCCACCGAAAGAACCTTCCATTGAGGTCGCTGAATACTTCGATAATTCGGGAGACATCTTCTTCTTCCCTCCATTGGTGAGATGTGTAAAAGTCCGCATCAAGGAAATACACATCCTTACCAAGTTCATTTTTCGCAAGTCCATGTGTAATTCGTACTTGCGAGCCAGGTATGTCAGCTACCCGCATCTCGGATTTGGTTATTATCGCTGTAACGTCATCTTTAATGTCATTATCATCGGCGCCCAACTCCGCTAATAGCTGTTTGTTCAGAAGACTGTGCCATGGCTGAGATTCGATGCCCAATTCTGATCGATCTATAACGTTCTTATACCTGACACCTAGTCGTGAGTAGAATGAAGGATCATATTCAGCACGGAAGGCGCGCTCTGCCACTGCCACTGCTTCCCGGAATTTATCACGGTCTACATACTTAGTTTCCGACAGCGCAAAGAAGGTTGAAGCGAGGGAGATGGTCCGGTGACCATCTGCGACAGCGAATTTATGAATGGTATCAGCAGAGCCAAGGCGCACCGACAAACCGCTGGCAAGGCTCGCTATCTCCGGCGGAAGTAGATCCTGAGGAGATTCCTCCTCGTACATTGGATATTCGTTGCGTATCGCGTTCTGAAATTCAAACGGCGTCTGACCTTTTATACGCAATATCGGCGGAAAACGCAGCTGACAGATAACTTCTTTCAGAACATTCTTTGCGTAAACTTCCCTTTCGCTAGCGGGAAATGGCATCAAAAATTGTCCTCACGACTTCGGCTGTC
>JADFKI010000143.1 GCA_022565015.1 Chloroflexota bacterium | reverse complement strand
CATAGTGAATCGAACTTTTAATCCGAGTGTCCAGGGTTCGAATCCCTGCGGGCCCACCAACTTCCGTGCCATAACCAAGGCAACTAGAGCCTGTTTGGAGAATGGTGGGGTTGCCAATATAGTGACAGATGTCCACGAAGTGTCCACGGAGGCCACGTCGTCTCGAAAGGCGTGCAAGATGGAAAACTTATCAGAAATCTCTCAGGATGCAATGCTACTGAGGAATTTGATAGCAGAATACGCCAACCCAAGTTTTGAGGATCCCAAGGAGGATCCCAAACGGGGTCGGTACATCTTGGACCGGAACGATTTCGAGACGATTACTGGTTGGAATTGGGACCGGATTAGTGATGCCCTCGAACTGCTCAGTGTGCTCGGCGACATCAAGGTAGAGAACAATCTCAACGGAATCCGTGATGCTGAACTCACCGTGAAAGGAAGAGACTTTTATCAGCGTCACAGACTTAGGGCCGAAATGGAAGAGAGAGTAGAAGGCCTATTATCAACGAATATCCTTGATCCCAACTGGCTAGAATCCCAACCGCACAGCACCAACCCTGAAAGTGAGGGACCTGTGAACAACGAAGTAGACCCAAGAAAAGTGTTTGTGATTCATGGGCGAAACGAAAAAATCAGAAGCTCTATATTTGATTTTCTTCGCGCCGTTGGGCTGGATCCAATTGAATGGGCCGAGGCGGTGTCTCTGACTGGTAAGCCAACACCGTATGTTGGAGAGGTGCTGAATGCTGCATTTTCGCATGCACATGCGATTGTCGTAGTCATGACTCCTGATGATGAGGCTAAGCTACGCGGCGAGTTCATACAAGATCATGACGCCGATTATGAACGACGACTTACTCCGCAACCGAGGCAGAATGTGTTGATTGAAGCAGGAATGGCGATGGGCCGATCTGATGACCGTACGATCCTGATACACATAGGTTCCTTAAGACCAATTAGTGATTTTGCAGGAAGACATTACGTCAAGTTGGATAATTCAACGCCGAAAAGGCAGAACCTAGTCGATCGCTTGAAGGCGACTGGCTGTGCCGTAAACATCGAAGGGAAAACTGATTGGCATACCGTAGGTGACTTTGAATTGGAGGAAGCGGTTGAGCTGGAGGCTAACGGCAAAGCGGCAACTGAGACCGCGAAGGCGCCTTCCAGCACTACACTCAGTAGTGGGGAAGTAGAAATCCTCAAAGCGCTCGCGGACTGGAGCAGGAATCTCACCGTGGCTGAACTGAGCCAAATTATCAAGGAGAAGGAGGTGAAGGTAGAGTACTACCTTGATAACCTTAAGGAACTGGATCTTGTACAAGGCGCCTACAGCTACATAGCTGATGCAACCTTTTTTCTTACCACAGATGGCCGACGCTACCTAGTCCAGCACGAGCTGATTTAGGTGGGTTGGCGACGGCCCTTGTTTGGCTAACGTAATACGCCGTTCCCTCTTCCACCATATTAGTCTCCTGAAATAATCGCTTCTATATGCCCCGCCAAATCTGCGCACACTCGGATGGCCGGCCTTACCGCCTCCAGCATCAAACGCCTGTGAGTGCCCCAGGGTGCCGAGATGGAGCGATTCTTCCTGACGAATTTCCATGCAGGCTCCCCTCTCCCCCGACAACGTGTGCATTTCCCGGACAGCTGTGGCAAAATTGCCTTTGCGTATATTTTTGCCGAGCAGGCAGACGCCTGATTTCAACACCGGAGAAGTGCAGCTTATGACATCTGAGTCCAGGCCACGTGTTATCGCTCTCGAAGAGCATTACTGGGACCGCGAGATCGCCGCGACGTTCGCACCGGAGGAGTTCAACGCCCGGGCGCCGAGCCTTATAGACCGTCTGTACGACTACAGCGAGCTACGTATCGCGGAGATGGACGAGGCCGGCATCGACGTCCAGGTGCTCTCCCAGGGCGCGCCGGCCACCCAGAGGCTCGACGGGCCCACTGCCGTAAGGCTCGCGCGCGACGCCAATGACCGCCTTCGGGAGATCGTTCGTTCCAACCCCAGCCGGTTCGCCGCCTTCGCCTGCCTGCCGACGCCCGACCCGGCCGCAGCCGCAGACGAGCTGGAGCGCTGCGTCACCAAGCTCGATTTCAAGGGCGCGATGATACACGGCCTGACGAACGGCGTGTTCCTCGACGACAAGCGCTTCTGGCCGATCTTCGAGCGAGCACAGGCCCTGGACGTGCCGCTCTATCTGCATCCGGCCACGCCCCATCCCGCCGTCGCCGAGATCTACTACAAGGACTATCTGGATGACTTTCCCAGCTTCCTCACCGCGGCCTGGGGCTTCACCGTAGAGACCGCAACGCAGGGCATTCGCCTCGTGCTCTCCAGGGTGTTCGAGACCTACCCGGACCTGAAGTTCATTCTGGGCCACCTGGGCGAGTCCATTCCCTTCTCGATATGGCGGCTGGACATGGCGCTGTCCCGCATGGGCAACAAGGACAGGTCCTTCTCGTTCCGAGACGCCTTCACCAGTCATTTCTGGATAACCACCAGCGGCAACTTCTCGAACCCCGCGCTGCTGTGCTCGGTCATGGAGATGGGCGTCGACCGGATACTCTTTTCGGTGGACTACCCCTTCGTCGACAATAAGTCCGGAACGGACTGGATACCGACCATCCCCCTCAGCGCCGAAGACAAGACGAAGATCTTGAGCGGCAACGTGGAGAGGCTATTGCGCCTGTAGCGCTACGGGCATCGCTCGCGGCCTCATGCCGGAAACGTGATTTCTTCGACACCGGAATTTACTACGGCCTTTGAAATACCTGGAGGATATGAATGCCGAGTATCGACCTGCATGCCCATCTGGTCCCGCCGCATGTAGCCGAGCTCACGAACGGGGGAGACTGGCACGGTCTGAAGGCCGAAAAGGACGGCGAAGGCAACGTCTATCTGGTCAAGGACTCAAGACGTTTCGGAATCGACCCCAAGTCGATGTGGACGCCGGAGCAGCGCCTGGCGGACATGGACTCGATCGGAGTTGATGTTCACGTGCTGTCTACCTGGGTGCAGCTGTACAACTACGACTGGCCGGTGGACAGGTGCCTGGCGATCGCGAAGGACTTCAACGATTACGCCGCCGAGCTGTGCAGGCAGTGGCCCCAGCGGTTCAAGGGATTCGCGACCTTGCCGATGCAGGATGTCGACGCGGCTCTCCGGTGATGCCTCACGAACACCGCCTACAGCTTGACCCCTTGACACCCCGCCTGATTGTGCGAAGATGCGGCCATCGGCAGCGCGGGGTATTCCAACAAAGGAGGTATCATCATGGCTTCTCCACTCGTAGGCGCATGGGAACTAATTTCTGACTCGGAAGAAGGCGTAGCGATCTTCACCGACACGCATTACAGCTTCATCTTTCAGGACAAGAATAGGAAGCGATACCCAGAAGACAGTTCCGACGATGCAGCCGAATTGGAAGCGTACCGGACACATCAGTCGCAAGGTGGAACATATAAGGTTTCAGACTCCTCGCTCGCTTTCGGAAGAGAGTTTTGCAGACATCCTGGTCGTAGCGGACGTACATTGGACGCTGAGATAACTTTCCAAGGTGACATGTTCACCTTCGGGGGCGTGGGCCAGCCGACATCACAAGGGCGTACCTGGAGAAGGGTCAGCTAGATCAAAGAATTACCACCAGTCGGACTGTGGTCAAATCTGCATAGACAATCTGACCCTCTGACCCTGGTGACTTACTGGCCGCAGTTAGGTGGGTTGATGCTCCGGGTACATATTCAGGCTCCTGAAGATCTGCCTGTGTCACGGAGGCGGCTTCGCCTGCTTCGGCGCGGGACGTCTCGACCGAGGGTGGCAGGTCCGGTCCGAGGCTCGCGTCAACATCTCCCAGCCTCCCAGCACGTACCTCAACCGCTTATACTACGACTGCCTCACAAACAGCGAGCCCGCGCTGCGCCTCATCATAGACACGGTGGGAACCGACCAGGTGGTCCTGGGCAGCGACTGGCCCTACGACATGGGGTTGGACTCTCCGGTCGAGTGGGTGAAAAGCATGAAAAGCTTGACCGCGGAGGAGAAGGCCGCGATCATTTCCGACAATCCCGCCAGGTTGCTTGGCATGTCGGCCTGACGCATGACGGCAGCGAGAAGCACCAACGCTCATCGCCGCCACTCATGTCAATTCGCCATTATCAAGCCCAGTTGAGACCTGATGTCAGGCGACGTTTCTACACGAAGTGGGACGTTCGTCGGACCCCGGCCTGCTCGTATATGGCGCTCACGGCCATATCCTGGTCCTCTCAACGAACCGATATCCGGCGCATCTGGTCCATGTCGGACTGCATCAGGAAGTGATCGGGCGTTCTTACGCCCTCGACCGCGTTCAGGACCGCTATAATCTTCTTCTTGAGCTTTTCCAGCATTAGACAGTCTGCTACCTCTCCCAATGCTTCTAAACGTGCGGCGGCTTCGGTCATCGTAAGGCCCACGATACGGCGGGGTGCTTTGCCGCAAATGTCGAAGAGCCTGGGCTATGCGCCGTTAAAATCCTCGGGAAGACCAAGGGGGCTACCAGGGCCAGGTTCGGACTCCGGAGGCAATAATCACGCCCAACGCCAGCAGGACCACGCCCAATGGCTTACTAAACTGACGGCCCCAGGGCATGTTCTTCTCAATGGCCATCAATGTTCCCAGCACCAACATCCAGCCAACGCTTCCAGCCCCTACGGCGAACATTAGGAGCATCAAGGACCAGCAGCAGCCGACGCAGAAAATCCCGTGGTCCACCCCCAGGCGAAAGGCTTGCAACTGTTCGTGGCGTCCGCTCCAGTGACCCGCAATAAAACTCATCGGCGAGCGGCACTTGTCTAGGCAGTGATATTTCAGCGGCGTGAACTGATAGACCCCCGCCACCATCAAAACGCCTGCACCAATGGACCACGAGTTAGCCTCCAGCCACCCACTCTGTTCAACAACCGCGTGCAAGGCCACATCACCGAGGTGGATTACCACGCCGAATCCCATCCAGATGCCCAGGTAGCCAACAACGAGCAAAACCATCAGCAACATGTGGTCCGGGCGCCCACGGGTCATGGTGTGGAACATGGTAATAAGGGGTAGGGTGGTGGGCAGCATCATCGCGAAAATCATGACTGTCCAGGCAGCAACGAAGAACACCAGCAGAGTCGCATCCTCGCTGGTGACCTGGGTCAGCTGCCCGTGGTCAAGGAACCGGCCATAAGGAGATTGCCCCCAGGCCCACAGGCTCACCCAGGCCAGGCCGATCAGGGCCACAAGTAGGCCGGCGAATAGCTTTCGGTTGTCTACTCTTATATACATAACCGCATCCTGTTAAAGGGCGAGCGATCGTGACTGCCGACGAGGAGGCCGCTCACCCCGGGAATCAATCTGCGCTGGACGATGCGGTTTAAAATTCGAAGTGGAACGGACCTGAAACCGCGTTGTGGTCTTTCAGGTCGACATTGATGTTCAGCGCGGGGACATTTGCCCGGTAGCTCGAGGCCTTCCCGACATATGCCGGCGATCCCGGTATGGTGCTGAAAACGGTGTCGTAGAGCGCCGATTCTTTACCGGTGGCTCCTTTGTATGCCACTATCTCGGCTTCCGCCGCGTCCCCAATCTTGACTGTCCCTGCGACCCCATCCAATTCGAAGGTAATGGGGACCCGCTCCACGCCGACGACTTCTCCGATCAGCTTGACCAGGTCGGCTACTGGGCCGCCCAGCTTGCCGGTAAACAAGTTCAGAAGAGCTTCCTCTTGTTGTGGCGTGCTCTTGTCATCCACGTATATCATTGAGCGCCAGTTGCCATCAAGGACATTGCCGGGGATATCCATCAACCCAGCCAGCGTCAGTCCCGACACGTCCACACCATCGATGTTACCCCTATCGAAATGCCACGCCATTATGGATTGACAGGGTACACTATCTGGGTCCTCGCCCACCCAGCACGGACAGAGAATGTTACAAGTGCAGACTTCCAAAAGGGCTCCATCTAAATCGTACGCCATCTTCGGCCTCCTAATCGTGTATTAGAGTGTGACTCCTTGCCGGTTACTCCGTGGCTCCAGTGTCGTCTTGCTGCGGCCCGTACACCATATTGGGTGCCGCCATTATATGCATGGGCTGTGACAAAGGCAAGAAACAACGCCTTTTCAGCCTATGGAGCCCGGTCAAGACGAACGACGAACTTTGCGACTAGACCTGCTGGATGGTCATTCGGGCCGCACGTCTTCCGGGTTGCACTCTACTCTCGCCCGCATATAAACTGCCACCTATATTAATCCCCTAATAATCCTCGGAGGTATTTCGATGAAATTAGATGGGAAAGTGGCAATAGTCACAGGTGCTTCATCGGGGATCGGCAAGGCTGGCGCACTTGCCTTGGCCGAGGCTGGCGCCGACGTCGTAGTCAACGGCCGGAGCCAGATGCAGAAAGCCGAGGAGGTGGCGCATCAGATCGAGGCCATGGGCAGAAAGGCGCTTGCCGTGCAGGCCGACGTTTCTAAATCGGAAGATGTTGATCGCCTGGTGAGTCAAACCGTGGACAGCCTGGGGAAGGTGGATATTCTCTTTAACAATGCTGGAATCGGTGAGTTCGCACCGCTGGAAGAACACAGCGACGAAATGTGGCAAAGAACCATCGATATCAACCTCACGGGACACTTCAATTGCTGCCGTCGGGTAGTCCCCGAGATGAAGAAGCTGGGAAAGGGCAAGATCATCAACAACGGCTCTATCTTCGGCCATCATGGCGTCCCCAACGCTACGGCCTACGGTGTTTCGAAGATGGGTATTCACGGCCTGACGCGATGTCTGGCGGTGGAGCTGGCACCATACAGGATAAACGTAAACGCCGTCGCCCCTGGAAACGTCGTAACTCCGATCAACGATGGCCTTTACAAGATGATGGCCGGTGAGTCCGGCGACATAGAGGTCGGGAAGAAGGAGCTGGCAAAATCTTACCCTTGGGGCAGGCTGGGTGAGGTCGGCGACATCGCCCCAGCCGTCGTGTACTTCGCCTCCGATGATTCGGATTTCGTCACCGGACAGATCCTATTCATCGACGGCGGATATTCCGTGCCTTAGAAATTGCCAGATAGAACTAGATAGTTTCACGTGCTGAATCAACGTCACACGACTCCCACCGCGTCTGGGTTGCGCGCTACTCCCACCCGCGTATAGAATGCGATGCATCTGGAAAGGGAGTAATTTATCGTGAGCCTAAGAGGGAAAACGGCTATCGTGGGAATTGGCGAAATTCCCACTCAGAGGACTTATCCTGGTAGATCGACCTATTCTCTTTGCGCCGAGGCGACGCGACTGGCCATCACCGATTCGGGCCTCCGCAAGGCGGATATCGACGGCCTGATCACCAGTGGCGAACACATAGGGCCGTTGGACCTGGCAGAGTACATGGGGCTCCACGTATCTTTTTGCGAAGGCATCACCCAGCACGGCTCCACCGGCGCGCACACTGTGGCTGCGGCCGCGTCGGCCATCAGCTCCGGCCTCGCCCACACCATCCTGTGCGTTCTTGGCGGCGCCCGTGATCCTGCCGCCACTGGATCCAGCGCAAGCGCTCCTCAGGGGCAGCCGCCCGCAACCAAGCTGACCGAGTTCGAGGTCCCCTACGGCCCGGTCGCCGGCATGAACGGTCCCTATGGTCTGATGAAGCAGCGACACATGTACGAGTACGGCACCACGCAGGAGCAGTTTGCCAAGATCGCCGTAAACCAGCGGTTCAACGCTCTCAAGAACCCCAACGCCGTCTTCAAGGGCCAGCCCATCACCGTAGAGGACGTTTTGAATTCGCGCTTCATAAACGAGCCAATGCACATCCTTGAAAGCGTGATGCCGTGCGGCGGTGCGGCGGCCTGTATAGTGACGACGGCGGAGCGAGCGAGGTCGCTTCCCAACCCACCGGTGTACATACTGGGAGCGGCCGCGGGTGTGACCGACCACGACATACTCTCCCAGGCTCCGAACATCACCACTACTCCGGTCGTCACGTCGGCCCGGAAGGCCTACGAGATGGCGGGGTACGGGCCAAAGGACATGGAGTACGCGCAGTTCTATGACTGATACACGATTCTTGAGGCCGTGAGCCTCGAAGATGCCGGATTCTGCGAGAAGGGCGAGATAGGCCCCTTCTTCGACTCCGTAGACACGACTTATCTTGGCGAGTTCCCGATCAACACGGATGGAGGTCAGCTATCCGCCGGTCAGCCTACGGGCGGAACGGGCGGCTTCAGGCACGTGATCGAAGCGGCCCGGCAGGCGATGGGAAAGGCCGGCGAACGGCAGATAGCCAGGAAAGACCTGGGCATGGTGAACGGTTGAGGGGGTACCGCGAGCGTGATGTGCACGCTCATACTCGGCACGGAAGCCACAAGGTAGCCAGGGAGGTTTTGCCATGACCACGGAATATAACCGGCCTCTTCCCAGGCCACAGAACACGGAGCTAACGCGACCGTACTGGGAAGCGGCGAAACGCCACGAGCTGATAATTCCCCGCTGCACAAAATGCGACCACCTATTCTTCTATCCCAGGTCGGAGTGCCCACGCTGCTTTTCGACGGACCTTGAGTGGGCGAAGGTGAGCGGAGGGGCAAGGCTGCACTCGTTCACCATCGTGCGGCAGCCGGTTAATCCCGCCTTCCTCGACGATGTTCCGTACGTATACGCGCTCGTGCAGCTCAACGAGGGGCCGCGTCTGATCTCCAACGTCGTCCAATGTGAAATCGAGGATGTCAAGGTCGACATGCCGCTGACGGTGTACTTCGATGACGTAACGCCGGAGTGGACGCTGGTCAAGTTCAAACCGGCGGACTGAGCTTGGCGTTCCGCCGGAACTGCGGCTGAAGGACTACTCGTTCGCTCCACTCGTGGTACGAGGTAGAGTCGACCCTGATAAATTGGAACCCGGCCCTTGCCGCGAAGAACTCGTCCATGTCGGTATCGCCGATGTGGTAGTACGCGTCCGCCTGAAACCTGGCCTTCACCTCTTCGAGCTGGTCCTTTAGCGCGGTGAAGTCCACTTCGATGTTTTGCCGTTTCCAGAGAAGCTGCTGATAGCTGATCGGCCGGTCGGAGCAGCTTCCAACAACGTTGCCGTTCTCCTTGACCCTTCGCACCAGGTCCATCGTGATGCTTCCTCGAGGGTCGCCGAATTCCAGGGTGCCGTCAATGTCAAAGCTTATGAGAAGCGCCAATCATGGCCCTCCATCC
>JADFKI010000360.1 GCA_022565015.1 Chloroflexota bacterium | reverse complement strand
ACTCTTTCCACAATCCCTTTGGCACTCTTTCAAGTAAGGAAAAGCAAGAAAATTGTATCTGAGGGACACCCTCAGACTCCCGGCAAAGGGGCTTGGCCCCTCTGCACTCCCCATTTTTCATCAGCCTGCTAAGCCTCCGGCGTGAATCCCTCCAGGAAGGCCACGGTAAGAGCCGTCCCCACGCCGGCATTCAGAATATCGGCGGCGCTGCCGTTTCTGACGGCTATCTCCAGAAAGCCGTGACTGCCCACTATCGCCAATAGACCGGTCGCTGACTCGTACGATCGCGAGGGCCCGAGAATGCGCTTCTTGCCTATACTTACCTCCAGGCTCTCCGAAGGATCGGTCCGCAGCGGCGGACTCCGAAGATATTCAATTTTGCGAGTCGGAGAGTCCGAAGATCTACAATTTAAGGAGTCGGACACGCCGACCGGACTTTCAATGGCTATGTTGCTAACGAGGTTTCCAAAGCGGTCGACATGAATTATCTGACCCTTCACGACGTTTCCACGGCTCGTCGGTGAGGGCATTGGCAAGGTCCTTACCTCCCCTATTAGCGACCCAAGCTCATGGGGGGAAACACCCCCGGCGTAGTGGCCCACGACGGGAGCGAAGACATCCCTACCGTGAAAGGTGTCGCTGAGGGGCTCCAACCAGTATTTGGCCTTGTTCAGCGCGTAGGCCCTGCACTTCACGGGAGTGGCCGCAAGCTCAAGATGGTCCTCTGACTGACGGCCTGCAACGCCATCGTCCTGTTTGGCTGCTCGAAATCCGAAGAGAACTCTGGAGAAAATGCCGTTGTCGGGGCCTATGTAGGTCCCGTGGGGCGTCTCGATGAGAATCGGAATGCGCGACGAGCCCACGCCGGGGTCGACGACCGCCAGGTGTATGGCGTCGTGCGGGAAGTATCGGCAGACGGTGCCCAGGACAAATGCCGCGTGCCGGACGTCCTGCGGAGGGATCTCGTGGCTGATGTCAACGAGGGTGACCGCGGAGTTCAGGCCAAGGATTACGCCCTTCATTACCGCCACGAATCCGTCGCCGTGGCCAAAGTCCGTGGTAAGGGTTACGACGCGGGGAGACACTACGTAATGAACTTTCCGTGAGGGTTGGCGTTAGCTGGTCCGGCGGCAATCCTGGATGTGTCGCGGTCTTAGTTGAAGAACCTTACGCTGACGATGGACATACCTATGAAGACGACCACCATGAAGATCGTGAACTGGAAGAGAGTCTTCTCAAGGCCCCGGCGGGTCCTGAAGGAGCCCTCGGAAGAGCCGAACAGGCCGGTGCCCTGCCCTTTAACCTGAACCAGAATCACGCCGATCAGTATTACCGAAACGATTATCTGAATAATGTTGAGCATGTCGCTTCCTGGAGTCCGCCGCCCTATTCCCCCGAAAGCGCTGCTCTCGGAGAAGTTCGATCTTTCCTGCTCTTATGATACACATCCATCAAGACGTGTGCCAGCTTTTCGCTGTCGTGTCTGGCGGGAAAATCGGGGTTGGTAAGGTCGCCGGCGTGCAGGCGGGCGTACTTCAAAGTTCGATCGTCGATCCGCACGACAGTCCCAAAGTAGCGTGGCCCCAGCTGGAACATTCGACTGTTTGCAACGACGTAATCGACGATCTCCGGGAACGTGTGCCGAACGATGGCTTCGTGATGGTCGGCGACCGTGTAGCCTTCGGTCTCGCCCATCTGCGTCACCACGTTGCAGACGTACACCTTGGTCGCCTGGGTAGCTTTCAGGGCATCATTAATTCCGCCGACGACAAGGTTCGGAAGGATGCTTGTGTACAGGCTTCCCGGACCTATTACAATGAAATCGGCCTTAGCTATGGCGTCGACTGCGGGTGGGTGCGCTGGGGCATCCGCGGGGACAATATGCAGCCGCAGTATGTCCCCTCCCGCCTCGGAGATGTTTGACTCCCCATCAATGACGGACCCGTTTGACAGCTCCGCGGACAGCCGAAGGTTGGCCGTCGTCGCGGGCACTATGCTTCCCCGGACACCGAGCACCTGCGAAGATACTAAAAGCGCCTGCTCGAAGCTGTCCGTGACGTTGGTCATGGCGACGATAAACAGGTTGCCGAAGCTGTGGCCCTTCAGCCCATCGCCCTGATCGAAGCGGTACTGAAAGAGGTCCTGAAGCGGCGTCTCCGCGTCCGACATGGCCACCAGGCAGTTGCGAAAGTCTCCGGGAGGCAGGATGCCCATCTCCTTGCGGAGCCGCCCTGAGCTTCCGCCGTCATCACCTACGGTTACGATGGCCGTGAGGTTGTCGGTCTGCCTCTTCAGGCCTCTGAGCAGGACGGAGAGTCCGGTGCCGCCGCCGATTACAAC
>JADFKI010000142.1 GCA_022565015.1 Chloroflexota bacterium | reverse complement strand
ACCAGGCCCATATCTGATATCTTTTTCCTGTGTATGATTTCGCGAATCTTTAATCGTACTATTGCATCTAAACTGATACAATGGGACCAGCGGCAGAGTAGCTCCCATACGACATAGGCCAGCTTTCCCCGTCGCAAGAGAACGAGCCTCGTCGGACCTAGCTGCACCGAGGAGGCGATATGATCCCGGCAAAACGCACGTTTGCGTACTGGTTGCCATAACCAACATCACCCCAATACGTTGTATATATTAGTAGGGCCCGAATCCGCGATTCTGGACGTTTTATTCCATTTTAGTTTCCTTTAATCAACAATATTGAAGGTCATGAGTGAGTGACATCACCAGATATAAACGGTTCCCAAGCGGAATATCAGTTGAATTGCCGGTAAAGGTCTGATACTTTCTTTGAAAGTGGAGACTGGACGAATAGATGAGAAGCGTGGAAATACCAGAGGCCGAGGCCATGGTTTCAGCAAATAACGGCCAGAGAAAAGCAGACGCCGACGCCGCGAGAGAGCGGTCAGCGGTAGCGGAAGTTGACGTGGATGAGCGTGAGCGGTCGGAAGAAGCCCCGGATACGGTCCGGGAGTACCTCCGTTCGATAGGCCAACACGCCCTCCTTTCCGCCGCCCAGGAGGTCAGCCTGGGGCTCGACGTCGAGCGCAGGATGGAGCTCAAAGCGCTTCACAAGACCCTCGCGTCCGAGCTTGACCGGGAGCCGACTGCGCCCGAGATCGGCGTCAGGGTCATAATGCTGCTCTCGACATACCGCTCCGTACTTGCGGCCCTGCTCAGCCATATCGGCGAGAAGGTCTCCAGAGGCGCGTTCATCGGGAGTCTGCTATCGACTGCCGAGGTCCGAATTGCCGTGGACGAGCCCCTGAAAGCCGACATCAAGGCCTTCCTCTCAGACAAGCTGAACAAAGATGAAAAAGCGGTCGTCGCCGACTTCGCCGCCTTCTCCAGACTTTCCTGGCTGATACCGCCCGCGATGCTGGAGTTGCTGGGAGAGCGGCTGCCTGCGGCCAAGCTTAACGAGGATGCGGTGGAGGCGGCACTGGAAGACCAGGAAGACGCGCTGGAGGCCTGGTGGGACGTTATCGAGATGAGAGGGCGGTCATCCGGTGAAACTCTGACCAACTCGAACCTGCGACTCGTCGTAAGCGTCGCGCGGAAGTACCTCAATCGAGGTCTGCCTCTCCTGGACCTTATTCAGGAAGGGAACCTTGGTCTGATGCGGGCCGTGGAGAAGTTCGACTCCCATCGAGGGTATAAGTTCAGCACCTACGCCACCTGGTGGATTCGACAGGCCGTGACCAGGGCTCTTGCCGACCAGGGCAGGACGATTCGTCTCCCCGTCCACGTAGTGGAGCGGCTGCAGCAGCTCAACACCGCCGAGCGCAAGCTTCTGAGAAAGCTGGACCGCGAGCCCAAGGCGGAGGAGCTTGCCGAAGAGCTCGGCTGGCCCGAGGAAAACATTGAGAGCCTGCTCCAGCAGAGGCAACACACGGTCTCCCTGGAGACGCCCGTGGGCGAGGAAGAGTCCACGCTGGAGGACTTCATACAGGACACCTCCAGCTGGACACCGGACGAGATTGCCATAAAGCTCCTCACGCGGGAGGACGTCATAGACGCCATGGACGAGCTGCCGGCGAGGCTTCGGCTAGTGCTGACCTTGCGGTTCGGCTTCTTCGACGACCGTCCCAGGACACTGGAAGAGGTGGGCCAGGAGCTGGGCGTCACGAGGGAGCGCGTACGGCAGCTCGAAAAGCAGGCCCTCGAACGCCTTCGCCAGTCGGAGCACCTTCCGACCCTCATGGAGCAGGGTAGCCCCAGCTAATCTAGATCCGTAGAACGAAAACAAGCGGCGTCGGGCATCATGCCATGGCGCCGCTGCTCATCTGCGGGTCGCGGCCCTTACGTCTGTATAGAAGTTATCCTCGCGCGCAGCCGTGTGGGACTCGGCCTCCTTAGAAACTATCTCAAAAACATCTATCCAGACGGACTATCCTTCGACAGGCTCTCCGCAGAAGCGGAGTCCGATCCATCGGACCGATTCGTCGGAGAGCTTGTCGAACCACCTTTTGAGATAGTTTCTTTAGTCCTTCTTTTCCTGCATGGCCTTCAGCACAGACTGCGGATTCATGGGCAGGTTTTCCATTCGCACGCCGACCGCGTCCTGGATGGCGTTGGCTATGGCGGCCATTGGAGGAACGATGCAGACCTCTCCCACGCCGCGGACGCCGTATGGGTGCGTTGGGTTCGGCACCTCTACGATGACGGCCTCGATCATGGGTAGATCCAGCGCCGTCGGCATTCGATAGTCGAGCAGCGACGAGTTTACCATCGAGCCCTGATCGTTCATGAAGTACTCTTCGTTGAGCGCCCAGCCGATGCCCTGGACGACGCCGCCCTGAATCTGCCCCTCGACATAGGCGGGGTGTATCGCGGTCCCGACGTCTTGCGACGCGGTGTATCGGAGAATCTCTACCTTCCCGGTTTCGGGGTCGACCTCAACATCCACGACATGTGTGGCGAAGGCTCCGCCGGGGCCCGCGGGGCTCAGGTTAGCCCTTCCCACGACGGGTCCGCCGGTGTCGGGCAGCTTGGAGGCCATCTCCTTGAAGTTCATCGACACAGTTGGGTCGGACTTGCGCTGGAAGACGCCGTCGTTAAAGTCAACTTCGCTGACGTCTGTCTCCCAGAGCAGCGCCGCCCTTTCGATCATCTGCTGCTTGACGTCCTGCGCCGCCTCGAAGCTGGCCCAGCCCGTCTTGAACGCCGCACCGCTGCCGCCGGTCATGGAGGTGTACCCGATGGAATCGGTGTCTCCGATCTGAGGGTTGACGTCTTCGGCCGCGATTCCAAGCACCTCCGCAAGCTGCATCGCAGCGTTGGGACGGATGCCGCCGATATCGACGGAGCCGATGGTAAGGTTTACCGTGCCGTCGAAGTTTACGTTGGCCGTCGCGCAGGCGGGACCGGAGCCGTTGGGCCAGAAGCCGTTGGCGACTCCCCGGCCTCGATACTTTCCTTCCAGCTTGCTCTTGTAGTGGTCGCTGCCTCTTGCGGACTCCAGCGTCTCGATGTTTCCGATGGGGGGGTTCACGAGTCCGTTTGCCCGACGCGTGCCCTCTTTGGCCGCGTTCTTGATGCGGAATTCCAATGGGTCCATGCCGACTTTGTGAGCGAGCTCGTCCACGACCTGCTCACCGGCGAATGCGGCGCCGGGCACGCCGGGGGCCCTGTAGGCAGTCGTCTTGGGCTTGTTGGTCAGAACGTCGTAGCCGTCTATGAGGGCATGATCGACGTCGTATGGTGTGAAGATACAGCCGGTCGCCGCGCCTACCGGAGAGCCGGGGAAGCCACCCGCCTCATACATGAGCGTCGCCTGTGCGGCCGTCATCTTGCCGTCCTTTGTAGCGCCCATCTTGATCTTCATGTAGCTGCCGGAGGTCGGTCCGGACGCCTCGAGGACATCGGCCCTGGACATCGTAATCTTCACGGGGCGGCCCGTCTTCTTTGAGAGCATCGCCGCGACGGGCTCGAGGTAGATCACGGTCTTGCCGCCAAAGCCGCCCCCGATCTCCATTGGAATGGCCTTAATTCTAGAGGAGGGGATTCCCAGCATGGCCGCCGTTCGGTCCCTCACCGGGAAGTGGCCCTGGGAGCTGCTCCAGATCGTTATTCGTCCGTCGGCCAGCCACCATGCGGTAGCGGAATGAGGCTCGAGATAGCCCTGGTGGACCGTCTTCGTTCGGAACTCGCGCTCGACGACGAAGTCCGCCTGCCTGAATCCCTCCTCGACGTCGCCGATGCTTACCTGGTTGTGGCTCGCCACGTTGCCCTCATACTCGTCGTGGAGCTTTGCGGCGCCGGGCTTCATGGCCTCCTCGACCGTGGCCACGGAAGACAAGACCTCATACTTAACGTCTATCAGGGACAGGGCCTCCTGCGCGGCATGCGCGCTGTTGGCCGCGACTGCGGCAACGGCGTGCCCCTTGTAGAGGACCTTGCTCCTGGCCATGATATTGCTGCTCATATGGAAGAGATTGATGGGCGGACCGGCGTTAAGGACCTTGGCCTCGCTGACGAGCTCCGGGTAGTCCTTCGAGGTCACCACGGCCAACACGTCCGGGTGGGCCTCGGCACGGCTGGTATCGATCGACAGGATCTTGGCGTGGGCGTGCGGGCTTCGAAGCATCTGTCCGAATATCATGCCGGGCAGGTTCATATCCGCGCCGAATAGCGCCTTGCCCGTTACCTTGTCATAGCCGTCATGACGGATTGGTCGAGTGCCAATAACCTTGTAGTCGGTTTTGGTTGCCATTGGCGATCTGCCTCCGCTAATGTGAAAATTTTCCTGCAACATTGTATCACAGGGCGATTTAGGAGTCCTGTAATTACCTTAACGGTGCGCTAAACGGACTTTGACCTTATCAGATTGCGTCGATGCCCGCCCTGGCGCAGTCCTCGTCCTCTTGCGACGTGCCGCCTCCCACGCCGCACGCGCCTACGATCTCTCCGTCCCTTGTTATAGGCAGCGCGCCCTGGCCCATGATGAACTTGCCGCCGTATTGAAGGATGAGCGCCTGCATCGTCGGTCGGGCGAACCTCGACTCGAGCTCTCCGCTGGGCTGCCCGAAGATCACCGAGGCAACGGCCTTGCCCCTGCTGCCCTCCACGCCTATGATGAGCGCGCCATCCATTTTGTTCGTGGCCACCAGGATAGTCCCGGAGTCCACGACGGATACCGAGACCTTTATTCCTAACCCCTGCGCCTTCGCGACCGCGGCGTCGCAGGCCCGCTTTGCCTCTTCCAGAGTAACGTTCGCCATGAGTACCTCCTCTATGTATCTAGCACTGGTATATATGCAGCACCGGTCGGATTAATCACTGAAGAAATTCCGGCGCGACGGGTGAACAACATGGGTAATATTACTCCTGTTCCGGTCTGTTTTGGAATCGAGGGGCCGAGAGTCCCTGAGACAGCCGCGACCAGCCGAAGCCCCAGGGCGTCGCGGGCGGCATACTTTCCGGCTCCATGCACTTATGTTATACTGCGCTCGCCTAATTTTCGTGTTGTCTGCCTTGTTATGGGCTCGATGCCACAGGGGGAAGTAGGGTCCCATGCCAGCGTTAGTTGAGATGATTCCAGACGGGGGAGTCACGTCGGCCAAGGGCTATTTGGCAGGCGCGACGTATGCCGGTCTAAAGACTCAGGAGGGGGGCGTGCTCGACCTGGGGATACTTCTTTCCGAGGTCCCCGCCAACCTTGCGGCAACCTTTTCCACGAACAAGATCCTGTCGCCGTCCGTGACTTTGAGCCGAGAGCGCGCGCGACGGGGCACCGCCAGGGGAGTCATCGCCAACAGCGGCTGCGCGAACTGCTGCGTGGGCGTCCAGGGACTTACGGATGCCAAGGAGCTGGCGGAGCTGGCCGCCGAGCACGTGGACGTCAGCCCCGAGGACATGCTGGTGTGCAGCACGGGCATGATAGGCGTAGAGCTGCCAATGGCACTCTTGCGGCAGAACATGGGCAACATCAATCTCGCGAATCGAGGCGGCGAAGACTTCGCTCGCTCCATAATGACGACCGACGTTACGGTCAAACAGCTGGCCGTATCCGTGGAGATCGACGGTCGCAGGATTGTCGTTGGCGGGGCCGCCAAGGGCGTCGGCATGATACACCCGAACATGGCCACGATGCTGGCCTTTATTTCCACCGACGCGCCCGTCGAGCAGGGATTCCTGCAAAGGGCCCTGTCGGAGGCGGTCGAATGCTCCTTTAATATGTGCAGCGTCGACGGCGACCAGAGCACAAACGACACCGTCCTGGCGTTTGCCAACGGGCAGGCGGGCGACCGCGAAATCGTCGCGGGCGGCGAGTCCGCGAGGCTGTTCCAGGATGCGCTCACCTACGTCTGCACCTCCCTGGCCAAAGACATGGTAAGGGACGGCGAGGGAGCACAGAAGCTCATAGAGGTCACCGTGGACGGTGCGAGGTCGCTTGCGGACGCCAGGAGGGCGGCGAGGGAGATCGCGTCCTCCTCTCTCGTAAAAGCGATGGTCCACGGCAACGACCCCAACTGGGGGCGGATCATGATGGCGCTGGGTAAGAGCGGCGTCGAGCTGGAAGAGTCGAAGATAGACATCTTCGTGAACGACATCCAGATAGTCCACGAAGGCCTTGCCATCCCCTTCTTCCGGGACGTCGTGGTGAGCTCGATGGCCGGCGACCCAGTTGTGCGGTTTCGGGTCACCCTGAACCTGGGCGACGGCGCCGCCTCCGGGTGGGGCTGCGACCTTACGGAGGAGTACGTGACGTTTAATTCGGCGTACAGTACGTAGGTCTCGAAAGAGGTATCGGCGCCGAAAATGGAAGCACACAACCGTCGGCAGGACGAGAGTCGGGAGCACGGACCGTCGAAGGACGGAAGCCCAGAGCCTGAATCGGCCACCCCGTTGGAGGAAAACCATGCCGTTGGGACGATAGTAGTAAAGATAGGCGGAAGCACCCTGGGCAGCCACGACACCACGCTGGTGGACCTGGTTAAGCTCCAGCGAGAGGGTGTCAACCCCGTCGTAGTCCACGGCGGCGGCAAGATCATCAGCGAGTGGATGGAAAAGCAGGGCGTGCGGCCCAGATTCGTTAGGGGCCTTCGCGTGACCGACGAGCCAAGCCTGGACATCGTTATCGCCGTCCTAACGGGACTGATCAACAAGAGCATCGTGGCGTCGCTGGTCCGGCTGGGAGCCAGGGTGATGGGAATCAGCGGCGCCGACGACGGCATGCTGCAGGCGGAGATCAAAGAACCGGAGCTCGGCCTGGTCGGCAAGGTCGTGAAGGTAAATCCCGATCCCGTGAAGGCGGTCCTTGACGCCGGTTGCATTCCTGTGATCGCTCCCGTGGCCATTCGAGTGCCTGCTTCCGACGAGGCCGGTCCCAGCATGCTCAATATCAACGCCGATACGGCAGCCGGCGAGATCGCGTCCGCGTTAGGCGCCGACAGGCTCGTTTTTTTGACCGACGTTGAGGGCGTCCTTGACACCTCGCGCAGACTCATTCCCAGGCTCACGGAAAGGCAGGCAGAGGGGCTGATCCACTCCAAGGTGGCCGCCGGTGGGATGGTGCCGAAGCTGGAGGCGTGTCTGACGGCTCTTCAGTCCGTCAGCATGGCCCAGATCGTGGACGGACGGAGACCCCTCGCCCTCGTGGAAACCCTTTCGGGCAAGAGACTTGGTACACGCATTGGATAAGGTATATGGCCGAAAACATACAGAACGGGTCTGAACAACCATTAGAATTCGGGAACCAGCAGATTCCCCCGGAGATGGGCACGTACCTGAAATGGGGCGGCGTCATATTCGGCCTCGTTGTGCTCTTTGCCGCCCTATCGTTCTTCAGGTCTATATACACGGACCTGCTGTGGTTCGACGGCCTGGGATTCAGAAGCGTCTTCACGAAGATCCTGTTGACCCGCGCCGTACTATTCGCCATAGGGGCGGTGGCGTTCGCCAGCCTGATGGGCTTGAGCCTCATAATCGCGGGCAGGTCCTCCAAAGGCCCGATTACGCTCCCGCTTCCGCCCGAGGCGATCGTGTTCCTTCGCAGGCTGGTGCTTGGCGTATCCGTCGCGGCTGCCCTATTGCTTGGGCTGATATTCGGCGGCGTCATGGCCTCGCGCTGGGAGCTCTTCCTTCGCTATAAAAACGCTGTTTCCTTCGACCAGCTAGAGCCGGTCTTCAATCTGGACATCTCATTTTACGTCTTCACTCTGCCGGTGCTGCACTTTCTGCAGGGCTGGCTCCTGGGCGCCTCCATTCTGATACTCCTCGGCACCTTCGCCCTCTATTACGTAAGGTTCAACCTCAGAGGCGAAAGGCTGACGTTCACTCGCGAGCTGAAGATCCACGTCTCCATCCTGGGCGCCTTCATCATGTTCGTAATTGCGTGGGGACACTGGCTCGACCGGTATGGTCTGTTGCTTTCGGACCAGGGCGCCATTTTTGGGGCCGCGTATACCGATATCCATGCCCGTATGCCGGCCCTGTTGGTCTTAACGATTATCACCGCGGGCAGCGGTATTCTCATGCTCGTCAACACGTACTTTCAAGCGATGCGGCTACTGATCGGGGCCGCGGTGCTCTGGATAGCGATGTCGATCATTCTGGGCTCCGTATGGCCGGCGATAAATCAGCAGCTTACCGTCAATCCCAACGAGTTCGTGCTGGAAGAGCCATACATCGCCCGGAACCTAGAGTTCACGCGGGCCGCGTTCGGTCTGGAGCGAATCGAGGAGGCCTTCTACTCCGCGGAGAGCGCCGTGGACGCCCAGGCCATCCAGGAGAACCTGCAGACGATCAATAATATCCGGCTGTGGGACTACCGCCCCCTATCAGACGTTTACCGGCAGATACAGGTGATACGCCCTTATTACGATTTCAAAGACGCCGACGTGGACCGCTACATCATCGACGGACAGCTGAGGCAGGTCCTTCTTGCGGCGCGGGAAGTCGCACCCGAGAAGCTAGAGCTCGAATCTCAGACGTGGACGAACACGAAGCTCGTTTACACCCACGGCATCGGCCTGGCAATGAGCCCCGTAACGGAGTTTACCCCGGAGGGTCGGCCCGTGTTCTATGCGCAGGACATCCCCGCAGACGGGGTGATACCCATCGGCTCACAGCTGCAGGACTCCGAGCCCGACCTGCTGGTGACCAATCCGCGAATCTACTACGGCGAGAACACCCTCGACTACGTCATCGTCAACACGAATACAAAAGAAGTGGACTATCAGACGGCGGGGGGTGAATTGATCCGGAACAACTACAAGGGAGCGGGCGGCGTGCGCCTCGGCTCCTTCTTGAGGAAGGCCGCCTATGCCTGGCAGTTTGCCGATATCAATATCCTGATAAGCGGCCAAATCCTGGGCGAAAGCCTGATACAGTACAGGCGTCAGATTCAGGAGCGCATCTCGACCGTGGCGCCGTTCTTGATGCTGGACAGCGATCCTTACATCGTCGCGGCGGAAGGCCAGCTATTCTGGATGCAGGACGCGTATACGTTTAACGACCTCTATCCCTACTCCGGCCTAACAGTCAGCTCTGACCCCACGGAAAGCGGGCTCAACTACATACGCAACAGCGTCAAGGTTACCGTGGACGCGTTCAACGGGTCGCTTCGTTTTCACATATGGGACGAGTCGGACCCCATGGTGCTGACGTATGCGAAGATCTTCCCGGACCTGTTCGTAAGTCAGGAT